>DATNLP010000120.1:0-12881 GCA_035602795.1 Acidimicrobiales bacterium
GGGGGGGGGGGGGGTTGATTTTTTGGACCGATCGGACCAGCGTGTGGGGAACGTGAGCATTGGGTTGGAGGGCGCACATCGTGCACTCGAAAGGACGGGGTCATGACGGATGAATTCGGCGACTTCGTCGTATCGGCAGACGGGCACATCCTTGAGCCCACCGATCTCTTCCTCACGCGGTTACCCAAGCGCCTGAGGGATCGAGCCGTCTGGGAGGAGGACTTCGAGATCGAGCCGATGGTCGAGGGCGGTGCCCGCTATTTCCGTCGGCTGCACACCCCGGGCTTCGAGGGATGGACGATCTCGCGCTACCGCCAATCCGACGGGCCACCCCCAGAAGGGGATCCCGACGGAATCTTGAAGGACATGGAATACGACGGGATCGACGCATCCTTGATGCACCCGAACCTTTCGCTCTTCGGGCTCTACTCCGACGATCACGAGCTCTCGATGGCTCACGCCCGGGTCTACAACGACTACCTCATCGAACGGTTCTTGTCGTACCAGGCGAAGCTTCGACCCACCTGCCCCGTACCCATCACCGACGTCGACGACGCAGTTGCGGAAATCGAACGGATCGCACATGCCGGACTCGGCGCCATCCTTCTTCCGGCGATCCCGCCCAAGCCGTACTACTCAGTGGAGTTCGATCCGGTCTGGGCCGCGGCGCAGGCGAACGGGACACCGGTCTTCTTCCATACTTCCACCGGGGGGGTCAAGATCGACGATCCCGAATCGTCGACCATGAAGGCGGTCACCGACATGGCCATGAGGGCCAACCAGCCTATGGACGGGCACCTGGCGGCCGAACGGATGATCACCCAGGCGTTCATGGGCCACCCCTACGTGGCAACCGAGCTGATGTGCCAACTCATCGGCGGAGGGGTTCCCGAACGATTCCCCGATCTGCACTTCGGCTTGATCGAGTTCAACGCCCACTGGCTGGTATCGCTGGTGGGCGGCATGGACAAGGCCTGGGTCACAGGCACCGGCCAAGACGCCGACTGGTGGCTCGGGCATTGGGACGACAGGCGTCCGGCCAACGAGCAGCCAGCTATGGCCCGGCTCTTCCGGCTGAACGACCGTTGGCCGTACCCGCTGAAGCCGAGCGACTACGTCCGACGACAGTTCCACGTCTCGTTCCAGGATGACCCGGTGGCCGTGGCGGCCCGGCACATCACGGGGCTGACCACGATCATCTGGGGGAACGACTACCCGCACGCCGAGGGAACGTTCCGCCACAGCAAGCAGCTGATCGCCGAGCAATTCGCCGGCGTCCCCGACGATGAGCGGAGGGCCATCCTGGGCGGCACGCTGGGTCAGATTCTCGGATTCGAACGGGCGCCTGCCGCCGTCTGAGGCTGGCGGCCCGATGTCGTGACGCGACGCGGCACGCTGGTCGCCGGGGGCGCAAACGAAAGGAACTGAGATGGCCGACGTGACGGCTGGCGAGGACACGCCCGACTTCCGTGTCGTGATGATGTACCACCCGAGCCATCACGTCCTCGATCTGGACGGGGCAGAGCGTTGGTTCGAGCGGGTCTTCGGGCGGCCGAGCACGGGGCTGGCCACTTTGCGACGGGGGACGCCACCGCGTCCGGGCTACCCAAGCGACTACTCGACCTTCACTCCGATCGCCGACGTCCTCTTCGACTCGATCGACCCGACGCGCTACGTGCTCCTCGGCGTTCAGCGGTATCCATCGATCGAACAGCCACACCTGAAGGGGTTCGGCTGGTACGTCGACGGGATGGCCGAGCTCTACCGAGCGCTTCGGGAGAAGGGAATCCGGGTGGTGAGTCAGCTCGACGAGCCGGCCGAGGGGGATAACCCCCCGTCGGCGGCTGGTTCGCCCATGCCACTCTACTTCTCCCTCCCCGAGGACGTCGGACTCCGCTACGAGTTCTTCCCGACGATCCCTTTCGCGCCCGATCCTCGCACGGCGCCGGAATGGTCACTTCCCCCGGTGTCGGATGACGACCCCCTCGGAATCGTGTGTTGCTCGCACCACACCGTGCTCACCGAGCGCCCCGCCCGGGCGCTGCGGCTCGTCGTCGACGTCCTCGGCGGAGCCGTCGTCCATGACGGGCGCGACAAGGCCCGTGGGACATCCGGGCTCTACGTTAGCCTGGCCGACTCCGTCATCGAGTACGCCGTCGCCTCGGACGGGACGGTGGCGCATGACGACTGGCTTAAGGACGCGCCGAACGACACCTACCACGCCATCACCTGGAAGGTGGCGGATCTCGATCAGGCTCTGCACCACCTCGAGGCTTGCGGTGTGCGCATCCAGACCAGCTCTGACGACACCATCGTCACGGATCCGACTACCAGTCTCGGGGTGCCCTGGGGTTTCACGACGACGCTCAAGCCCGGCGATCCACGGAGGAAGGGATGACGGAGAACGAACTCCGATTCGACGGCAGGGTGGCGGTGATAACGGGGGCGGGACGGGGCATTGGACGGGCCTACGCCCGGCTGCTTGCCGAGCGGGGGGCCAGCGTGGTCGTCAACGACCTCGGGGGGACGAAGGAAGGAGAGGGCTCCGATCCGGGACCGGCAAGGGATGTGGCGACCGAGATCGAGCTCGCGGGCGGGACGGTAGTCGCCGACACGAACGACGTCGCGACCGAAGAGGGCGGTCGGTCGCTGATCGCTGCCGCAGTCGACGCCTTCGGGCGAATCGATATCGTCGTGAATAACGCTGGCAACATCCGGTGGGGAGGTCTTCCCGAGGCCGATCTCGAGAACCTCGACAGCCACCTCGCGGTTCACGTTCGGGGCTCGTTCAACACGACCCGCGGCGCTTGGACGCGGATGGTCGACCAGGGCTACGGACGCGTGGTACTCACCACCTCGGCCGGCATCTTCGGGCTCGCCGACAACCTCGGCTACGCCACAGCGAAGGCTGCACTGATCGGCATGGCACACAGCCTCTCCGTGGCCGGCGCTCCGCACGGGATCAAGGTGAACCTGATCGCCCCGAACGCCTGGACGAGGATGGGGGCTCACCCCTCGGACGGCCTGGACGCCCTCAATCGGCCGGCGCCGGTACTCATGGAGCCCGACCTGGTGGCTCCGATGGCTTCCTACCTGGCCCACGAGGCCTGCCAGGTGAGTGGTCGCATCTACCTGGGCGGGGCGGGGCGGTTCGCCCGCGTCTTTATTGGTGTGACCGAGGGTTTTGTCGCACCCGACGAACACCCGACGATGGAGGACGTAGCCGCGAACTGGAGCGTCATCAACGACGAAACGGACTACTACGTCCCGGACAATCTTGGGGACTGGTCGGCTCACTACATGACCCACCGCCGCGGGTAGTTCGGATCGTATCTACTTCAAGGCGATCGGTGTGATCGGCGAGCCCACACCGCCGGTCACCTTGAGCCCGGGGGCACAGAAGAGGAACTCCCAGACCCCGTCTTCCTCGCAGTCGGCAGCGAGCTGCTCGAGGTCGAACATCTCTCCGAGGGTCAGCCCCATGTCCCGGATCGCGACCTGGTGGAAGGGGATATTGGCGCCCGGGATCGGGCTCGGCCACACCTCACAGGCCCAATTGTCGAGAGCTAGGGCGGCGACCTCCCGCTCGTGGAGCCACCGGCAGCAGTCGAGCAGGGGACCAGGTTCGTCACCCATGAACCGTTCCCGATCGCCCTCTGAGAACCACTGGTACCAGCCCGTGCGCACGAGCAGGATGTCACCAGATTCCACACGGACTCCTTGACGCTCCTCGGCTGCCGAGAGATCGTCTGCCGTGATCTCGTAGCGATCCTCGAGACGGTCGACCCCCTTGAGCCGAGCGATGTCGAGGAGGACACCCCGTGAGATCAGGTGCTCGACGCACTTCGCGAACGAGTTCCGGGTCGCACCGGCCATATGGTTGACGGCCGCCGCGGGAACGTTGTTGTAGAAGAGCCCGTCATAACCGACATGGGCCAAGCTGTCCCACTGAGTGGCCGCCTGAAGGCCCATGATGACCATGTCGTCGGCCGTGATCATGCCATCGGGCGCATGGGCGGTGTCGGAGGGCATGAAGGTCATCACGTGCACGGGGTTGATCCGGAACCCACCAGGGGGGAATGGACCGTCCTTGTCGAAGGCCATACCGAGGTCGAAGGTCTTTCCGGTCTTTACGAGCTGCGCTGCAGCGATTCGCTTCGCAGGCGTCACGAAATTCAGCGTCCCAATCTCGTCGTCCTCCCCCCACCGGCCCCAATTGCTCAACTCCTTTCCGAGTTCATGATGCGGCCTTGTCGTCGTTTCGCTCATTTCCCTCCCATTCGTGCAGTCAGAGCACTTCAGCCCCTCAGGGAGTGCTCCCCTCTGAACCGAACGATGCGAACGCTAGACGGCGTGCGCGAACTCGAGGCAATTGCCTCCAGAAGCATCGCCCCTACGTGACCTCGGCGGCCGTTGCCCGAGCGTGATGTCGTTTGGGCGTCAGTCGAGCACTCCACCACGATCCCCCTTTCTGGGTACGGTTCATATGAAGAAGCCCTCGTAGTCACGCTCGACGATCTGGGCCATGCGCTTGAGCAGGTCGGGACGTCCAGCCGGGTTGATGAGGAAGCGCCGAGGTTTTCCGGGGATATTGAGCCCGAAGAAATAGCTCTGCTTGCCAATTGGCGACTTCTCGGACTCGGTGTCGACCATGACGGTCCACTCCTGCTCTAATGCGTCGGGAACCTCAACCTTCTGGTAGCCGTGGGTTCGTTGGTACACAAGAAGGTCGTTGATGAACTCTGACTGGTCGCCCGAATAACGAGGGTTATTTCCCGCCGATCCGTGAGGCCCCCCTGGGAAGAAGAAGTTCGGGAAGCCATGGCACATCACACCGAGGTAGGTGCGGGGACCGTCGGCCCAGTACTCCTCGAGCCTGAGGCTGTCCCGCCCTGTGATCCCCATACGGTTCAGGGCCCCGGTCCCGAAGTCGAACCCGGTCGCCCACACGATGACGTCGAACTCTTCGAACCCTTCCGTTGTCTCGATGCCGTTTGTGGTCAGCCGGACCATCGGCGTGGCCTTCAGGTCGATCAGCCGCACGTTCGACCGGTTGAACGTCTCGTAGTAGCCCGTCACGTACGGTGGTCGCTTCCCGCCGTAACCGTGGCCCTTCGGTATGAGCTTCTCGGCCGTCTCGGGGTCCCTGACGATGCTTCGGATCTTGTCGGCGATGAACGCGCACCATTCGGCGTTCGCTGCCTCGTTCATGAGCATGTCCGTGTAGTTGCTCGAGAACTTGGCGAAACCGGGACTGTTCCACATCTTCTCGTAGTGGGCCCGGCGCGCCACCTTCGAGTCCTCGAAGGTGGCGCGGTTGTGCGGAAGGTGGAGGAAGCCGCTCCTCGAACGGATCAACGTTTCCCTCAGGTCCTCGAACCCGACCATCAGCTGAGCCTGCTCCTCCGGGGTGATCGGCCGGTTGTTGAGCGGGGTGCACCAGTTGGCCGAACGCTGATACACGGTGAGCGACGCGACCTGGTCGGCAATGGCTGGGATGAGCTGGACGCCGCTTGACCCGGTCCCCACGACGGCGACCCGCTTGTTCGCCAAATCGACGGGGGCCGAAGGCCACAGCCCGGTATGGACCTGCACCCCGCGGAAGTCCTGTTGTCCGGATACTTCGGGCCAGTAGGGCACTGAGAGATTCCCGGTGGCGGCGATGAGGACCCGACCACGACATTCGAAGCCATCGCTCGCCTGCACGGCCCACGTGGCGGAGCAGTCGTCGTAGACGGCGGAGGTCACCTTCGACCCGAGCCGCAGGTACGGTCGCAAATCGAACTTGTCCACCACGTAGTTGAGGTACTTCTCGATCTCTGGCTGGGACGAGAAGTGCTCGCTCCAGCCCCACTCCTCGAAGAGCTCCTTGGAGAAGATGTAGGCGTAGGTGTAGCTCTCTGAGTCGAACCGAGCCTCGGGGTAGCGGTTCCAATACCAGGTCCCCCCCACGCCATGACCTGCCTCGAGCAGATGCGCCGAGAAGCCGGACTCGAGGGCAAGGTACAGCTGGTAGATGCCGGTGATGCCGGCACCGACGACAATCACGTCGACGTCGGGCCCGGCTGGTGCCGAGGGGTTCATCTTTTGCGAGCTTCCCAGGGCGCCATGTGTTCTCCTCGCATGCTGTCTCCACACCTCCCGGGCTAGACGTCGGGCGTGCGCAAACATCGCGGGCAGGGCTTGGTCGTGCGCGTTCTGTACCGGTCGGTACGCTAGTCGACGGGCTTGACAGTTCTGGACCTCGATCCGGTGACGGAACTGCCTCTGATCTGGAGCCTGAGGTCGGACTCGAACCGACGACCTGCGCATTACGAGGTGGGTCGATGGAATCCCACCCCATCCCGGTGGGTCCCGTCCTGTCCCGCTCCTTCCTGGTCATAAGGCCATCAGATGGTTCGGGTTGGACCCACTGGGACTGAGCGTGACGGACTGGGACCCAATTGTTGGGACAGAGTTGGGACAAGAAGGTTCAGGGACTCACCTCGGACGGGGGCCCACGTACAGCACAATGGCCCATGAACTGACGTCGTCACCGATTACCGACGACAACGCGGCGGCTTCGGCCGGATCTGCCCATGCCGCGAAGTCGCCAGCACTCATCCACGTCACAATGAAGTCGTGGTCGCCCGCGCTGACTCCGATACCCCACGATGGAGGATCACGAAAGCGCAATCGCCTGGCCTCGGCTGACCCCGGACGCCGCTCCACGAGATCGAGGGCCTCGTTGACTCGTCCGAGTAGGCGCTCGAACGCGGGGTCCCCCTCGAGTCTCTCTATGCCTTCTTGGGCCGGCCCCGTGAGGAACAGCTCTGGCACGTCAGCGGCTACCGTAGGTATTACCCATTAGTGGGTAAAGTGGTATTTCCCTAAGTGGGTGAGGATCTGGCATTGGTCTTCGCATCAACGGACGACCCCTCGAACTTGGAGAACTGATGGACACGGCGAACAAACTGGTAACGGTCGACAGTCGTCAGCGCGTGAGTCTGGGAAAGCTGGCAGACCGGGAGCACTACTTGGCCACCAAGGAGCCCGATGGTCGCATCGTGCTGACGCCTGCCCTGGTCGCTCCAGAGATTCTCGATTACCCAGATGATCTGAGGGCGGACATCGATGCCAGCCTGCGAGATCCCGCGTCATGGTCTCGACGGGGTAACCCGGACGCCGTCGGTCAGCGCTGACCATCGCTTACAAGGTGGATCAGGCTCGCAGCCAGGCGAGTACGGATGAGGTCGAGGTCCTTCGCCAAGAGATAGCCGAACTCCGTGCGGAGAACGCACGCTTTCGGGATCTCCTCGGCGTAGGGACCCGGGACGATCCGGTCTCGCGATGGGAGCCGACCCTCTTTCCAGACGCGGATACTGACGAACGTTCTCCCGTTGCCGTCGACAACGGGTCCTCGCATGAGGCGAAAGTCGCGCTGTACAGGTCTCTCTTCGTAGGCCGAGAGGACGTCCATGCCATTCGATGGGAGAGCGCTCGAACTGGTAAATCGGGGTGGAGTCCAGCGGTCCGGGGAGGGTGGGCGAACGCAAAGAGACCGGACCGGGAGTACCTACCGCTCTCGGACGAAGTCATCGCTGCGCACCTATCCGGTGAACGTCACGTCGGGCTCTACCCTCTGCTCAAGGGGGACGCCTGCCGAGTGCTCGTATGCGACTTTGACGGTGCGGGCTGGGTACTGGACGCACTCGCCTACCTCGATGCTGCCCGGGCCACGGGGGTTCCGGTCGCCCTTGAACGTTCGAGATCCGGAGAGGGAGCCCACGTTTGGGCTTTCTTCTCGACGCCAGTGCCCGCCGCGACTGCTCGAAGGCTTGGTGCATATCTGCTGCGCGAGGCCATGACAGCGCGAGCTGAGTTGGACCTGGCTAGTTACGACCGGCTCTTCCCGCTCAGGACTTCATGCCCAAAGGTTCGTTTGGAAACCTGATCGCGCTGCCGCTTGAAGGCGCGTGCCGAAAGCGCCACACCACCGTCTTTCTCGATCCATCGACGCTCGAACCGTATGAAGACCAGTGGTCCTTCCTCTCGACCCTCGAATCCCTGTCGCCAAAGGCGACTGCTGACATCGACGCTCGCATTCCCCCGATCGGGGCGGGACCAGAGGGAGCCTTCTACCAGAACTCGTCGACAGCCGCCTCCGCCGCCCGAGCAGATCTTGGCCAGCCTCGGAGCGATGATCGGCATTGAACGGATCGGCATACCTCCGGCCCTTCTGTCGTCGATAAAGCACGCGGCTTCGCTCCACAATCCGGTGTACTACGAGAAGGAACGTCTGCGGTTCTCTACGTGGAACACACCGCGGTTCATTCGTTCGTACATCGAGACTATTGACCGGTTGATGGTCCCCAGGGGGATCCGGCAACAGGTCGAGCAAATCATCACCGCGGCCGGGAGCGAGCTGGTGGTCACGGACGCCTGCAATGACCCACCAGCAGTGGAGTTCTCGTTCACGGCGACACTGACCGAAGATCAGAGGCGAGCGTTCGCGGGACTGAGTGCTCACGATGTCGGCGTTCTCGTCGCCCCGCCCGGGTCGGGCAAGACGGTCATCGCTTGCGCCGCCATTGCTCATCACCGTGTGCCCGCCCTCGTTATCGTCGACAGGCAACCGCTCGTCGAGCAGTGGCGACAGCGCCTCTCCGATCACCTCGGCCTCGATCCGAAGCAAGTTGGTCAACTCGGCGGGGGGCGGCGCAAGGCAAAGGGGCTGGTGGATATCGCGACCGCCCAGTCCCTCGCCCGCCGGGAGGACCTGCCCGAGCTCGGACGGAATTATGGACTCGTGGTCGTTGACGAGTGTCACCACGTGCCTGCAGTCACCTTCGAGCGCTGCGTTCGCCAACTACCGGTAAAACGATGGCTCGGCCTAACCGCCACACCCTACAGACGCGACGGACTACAGGGCCTCATCTCGATGTACTGCGGTCCAATTCGTTACAACGTCGGGGCGGGGGTCGCTGCCTCCTCCACCGCACGGCTGGATTTGCTCGTTCACGGAACCTCACATTCCGTGCCCAATCCGGAGACCATCGGGATCCAGGAGATCTTCCGGGGTCTCGTCGAGGATGGCGCTCGGACCGAACAGATCTGCGCAGATATTGCAGCCGCCGCCGAAAACGGACGGCACTGCCTTGTCCTGACCCAATGGACTCAACACGTCGACAGCATCTCCGCCGGGTTGAGGGAACTGGGCCTCGAGCCATTCGTCCTCTACGGCGGCATGCCAAAGAAACAGCGAGAAGCCACGGTGAGCGAACTCATCGGCGATCGAGCAGGGCGGTCGTTGCTACTGGTTGCGACGGGAAGCCTGCTCGGGGAAGGCTTCGATTGCCCGCCACTCGACGCCCTGTTCCTTGCCTTCCCGCTGGCCTTCAAAGGCCGCCTCGTGCAATACGTCGGCCGGGTTCTTCGCCCTACGGAGCAGAAGACGAGCATCGAGGTCCACGACTACGTCGACTTCGAAATTCCCGTCCTGGCTCGCATGCACGGGAAGCGCCTCACTGCTTATTCAACCCTCGGCTTTAACTCCAAACGCCCCCGCAACGCCTGACACCCACTCCACAGCGCTCCCTCTTGGCTGCACGAGATGCCTCAGCGAGCGCCTCAGCGCGCGACAACCTCATCAGCCCGCGATGTCAGCCTGCGATGTCACCCTGCGATGTCAGCCTGCGATGTCAGCCTGCGACCGAGTCGAAGTTGTTGGGACAGGTCTGGCTGCTCAACAGAGGTCAGCGCTCTGACCAGGAGAAACTTGGAGCCTGAGGTCGGACTCGAACCGACGACCTGCGCATTACGAGTGCGCTGCTCTACCGACTGAGCTACCCAGGCGAAGTGGACGTTCACGACTCTCCAGGTGGAGAGACCCCCAAGCCTCTCGCACGACCCGAGGTCGTGTTTACTCCATGTGGCCCACATCATGGCATGCCGCGGCCGCTATACGGCGAAGGCTCCGGCATGGAAACAGCCCCAGGACCTGGGATATTCGGGCTACGGATCTCGGCCGGCGGCGGCACCCAACCACCCGAGTCCCCCAGCTCGAGCGTCAGCACGATCCGCCGCCTTGCAACGCTCATGCAACGGCCTTGTAAGGGGCGCGGGTCATAGTGGTCCGAGGCGAACGCGGACGGGCCGCGGGCGGGTTCAGAGAAGGTCACAGCGCAGTGGCAACCACCCTCGGACGACAGGCGACCGTCGACCGGCTGAAATCGGTCGATCAGTTGCGTGGCTGCACCAGATCCCAGCTCGAGGAGGTGGCGCGGCTGGCCGAACGGGTCCAGGTCGGCCAGGGCGAAGTGCTGGCCCGGGAGGGGCGGATCGGCCGCGAGTTCTTCCTCATTCTCTCGGGCACCGTGGCGGTCACCCAGAAGGGCCGCCGAGTCAACACCCTCGGCCCCGGCGACTTCTTCGGGGAACTCGCCGCCATGAACCCTGGGCCGCGCAACGCCACCGTGACGGCACTCTCCGATCTCGACGTCCTCATCATCGGTCCGCGCGAGTTCGCCGCCATGGCGGACATCCCCGGCTTCCGCGACGCGCTCCTCAAGAGCATGGCGTACCGGCTCCACACCGTGGACGCACGGCTCGCTGCCGCCATGGACGAGCTGGAAGAGCCGGCGCATATCTCTCCTTCCTAGTGGCGAAGTGACGTTCGGCCCTTCCTCGTCCGGACAGGCCGAACCCGCCACCTGACACCGGGCACTTCACGTAGCCTCGCCGCGAGGCGGGCAACCGCCACGCGACAGAAGGTGGTGGGGGGATGGACGCCGAGGACCAGGGCGCTGGCGGCACGGAGGGTACGGCCCACCTGCGTGCCGTACCGTGGTTCGCTGCCTGCACGGCCGAGCAACTGACGGAGGTGGCCCGCATCGCCGAGCACCTCCGGGTGCAGGCGGGCGAGGTGATCCTGCGGGAGGGACGCCTGGGCCGGGAGCTCTTCGTCATCCTGGAGGGCACGGCCACCGTGACCCGCAGCGGCCGGGTGGTCAACGTGCTCTCCACCGGCAACTACTTCGGGGAACTGGCGGCGATCGAGGCGCAACCCCGGACCGCCACGGTGACGGCGACCACCGATCTCGACGTCCTCATCATCGGGCCCCGGGAGTTGGAGACGATGATGGAGATCCCCGGCTTTCGCAGCGCGCTGCTGAGCGGCATGAGCCGCCGCATCCGCGAGGCGGACGACAAACTGGCGGCCTACGCAGAGCGGTACCCGGACTTCGATCCGCTGCACGGAGGCCAATCCCCGGCATCGTGATGATCCTGGCCGGCCAACCCCGCCTGGCCGCCCGTCCTCAGCCGGGATCGGCCGCCAGTTTGGCCAGACGGTGCAACCCCATGCGGACGGCAGCCTCCTCGGCACTGCGCAGCAAGTGGGCCACCCGTTCCTCTTCGCCGGCGCGGCCGCGGTGCCGCAGCGTGCGGGCCAACTGGACCTCGGCCGCCGCCACGAAAGGCGGCGAGTGCATGCGACGAGCCAGGCGCAGGGCCGCCTCGAAGTGCACCTCGGCCAAGGCCAGATCGCCCGTGGCGGTGGCGAGCAGCCCGAGATACTGGTCGGCCGGCCCGACGCAGGCCGAGGCCGGCGGCCTGATCACGACGGCGGTGCCGGCGTAGGGGCGCATCTGCTCGTAGATCCGCGCCACGTGCCCGGCCGCAGGCGCCCCGATGCTCCAGCAGGCCGCCGCGGCCAAGGCGAGAGCCACGCCCTCGGACTGGTCGTTGGCCACCGCCTCCCATCCGATGGCTGCCAGCGCGGCCAGCTCCGCCATGGCCCTGTCCACGTCCCCGGCTTCGGCACAGATGAGCGACAGGGCGGCCCGCACCATCGGATAGTCGGACGGCGACCGCGCGCTCACCTCCCGGAACCCGCCCTCCATCCCGGCCAGCTCGGTCCTCTGCCACCACGTCCACAGCATCAGCGCGCCGTAGAAGTTCACGGCCAGATCGTTGAATCCCTCGGCGACCTCGACCGCCCGCTTCCCCAGCTCCTCGCCCCGGGCGAAGTCGCCTTCGACGAAGGCCATCATGGCCGCGACGTTGCAGGAGAAGGACGCCGTCAGCGGATGGGTCGGCCCGCTGTCGCGCCCGTCGAACCGGTCGATCTCCTCGTGCACCGCGTCGACGTCGCCCTGGGCCAAGAGCTCGCGTACTCGCCAGAGATGGCCGTGAAGGGCGAGGAGCTCGTCGCCCACCTCCCGGGCGATCTCCCCCAGCTCCGTGCCGGTGGCCAGCCGCTCCGGAGCCGGGTCGATGCCCCACAACGCGTGCATGCGCGCGTTCAGCGCGTAGCCGAGGGCGGGACGGTCCCCCAGTCGCCGGGCCATGGCGAGAGCATCCGTGTTGAGCGCCAGCGAGCGCTTGAGCACGCCCGGCCCCGGAACGCCGGTGGCGTAGACGAGCACCAACCCGAGGCGCGCCGTGACCATCGCCCTGAGGTGAGAGTCCTCCTCGGGCAGGACGGCCCGGGCCTCCTCGAGCAGCTCGATCTGCTCGGCGTTGGCGCCGACGACGCCGATGTACGACAGGGGACCAGCCCGGAGCGCCGCCGTGGCCAGCCGCTCGGCGTCACCGAGCGAGCGGGCCAGTGCGGCCGCCTCTTCGAAGCTGGCGTCGGCGTCGACGGCCACGCCTGCCCGGTTCTGCGCTTCGGCCAGGGCCAGGAGCGCGTCGCAGCGGGCGGCCTGGTCCCGCCCGCCGAACTTCTCCGCCACCTCGAGGCTGCGTCCGAAGTGGTCCACCGCGTCCTCGAAGGCCAACAGACGCAGTGCCTGCTCGCCGGCCGCGATGCAGTAGTCGATGGCCTTGTCGGCGTCCGCCAGGGCGGCGCCCATGTAGTAGTGGTGAGCCAACTCGTTGAGGTAGCGGTCAATGGTGTC
>DATNLP010000232.1:0-2861 GCA_035602795.1 Acidimicrobiales bacterium
GGCCGCCACCTCCCAGTAGCCGCCGGTGGCCGGGTCGTCCGCCATGCCGACGACCGGCTGGTTGAGGCTCTGCCCGCCCATGGAACCCTGGAAGGCGGCGTCGCCGAAGCTGAAGATGCCCCCGTCGGACGCCACCAGCCAGTAGCCCTTGCCGTCTGGCGTCGGGGCCATGCCGACGATGGGCTTGTTGAGATGCAAGGAGCCGGTCGAGCCGTAGAAGCTGGCGTCGCCGAAGCTGAAGATGCCCCCGTCGGACCCCACCAGCCAGTAGCCCCCGCCGTCAGGTGTCGCGGCGAGGTCGACGATGGGCGCGTTCAGAGGTGTGGTCACGGAACCGAAGGCGGGCGCGCTGCCGAAGCTGGCCACGGTGCCGTTCGCCTCTGCTTCCCAGTAGCCGCCGCCGCTGGGTGCCGCGGCCACGCCGATCGTCGACTCGTCCGACGCCACCATCGCCTGCTCCCACGTGACGGTGACGTCACTCGGCGCGGCGCAGGTGCTCACGATGACGGCGGCCAGCGACCCTCCCGGATAGCCGTCCGGATCGTACGCCGCCCCCATGGAGAGCACCGGAGCCTGCGCTCCGCACGAGGGGGAGCCGGCCAAGATGATGTCGCGGTGCATCCAGCAAGACGAAGGCGACGACGGCGTGCACGACGCGTTGGAGGTGGGCGCGCCACCCGAGCCGTCTTCGTACATCCACAGGTAGTCCGACTCGAGCACCGAGGAGAGCCCGGCCCAGATGGCGCCGCCGTAGGTCACCGCGGTGCCGTCGGACAACGCGGTCGGCGGCAGGACGTCGGTCCCGCTCGCCGCGCTCTGTGCGGCGACGGCATTCAGCTGAGCCGACATGTACTCGATCGGCGGGAGTCCCCGGTCGACGCGCTCGTCGTTGACCACGACGAAAAGCTGCTCGGGTACCGGCAGGCTGTCGAGCACGCTCTCTTCCACCTCCATCGGACCCACACCCTCGTCGGCGCGGGCGGCATCGATGGACGTCAGCCAATCGCTGCTGCTCGGCGCGATGTTCGCCGGCGGGTTAGCGGGAGGCAAAATCCCGGCGGCACCGGCAGGCGTCGCCGACCCGATACCTGCGACGATGAAAGTGCCGACAATGGCGAAAAGGGCCAGTACGGACTGCGCCAACGGGCGCCGCCACGCCATCGGGCGGCGTGCACTGCACAATGTGGGACGAAGCGAGTCCGAGTGCCCGCGCTCCATCACCCCCTCGCTTCCCATTCCCTCCTACCCTTTCCCAACGCGCGGCGTTTTCATGCATGGTGCGCAAACTTTTCATGCATGTTGAGCAACACCAGGAACGATGCAGATTCGGAATGCTTGCGGTCGCGTCGTGCAACCCAATCCAGCAATGGGGATAGCAAGGGGTGCGCCACCGAAACATCGAGCTGCCCGCCGATGCAGCGCCACGCCTCCGCAGCCGCGCTGCGCCGCACGTGCGCGTGCAGCACGTCGGCGACACGCGTGCGTGCAGCACGAGGGCGAAGTGTCCGCGTGCAACGCGTGAGGTTCGCGCGCGCGTGAACGCGCGGTGCGCGCCTACGGGCGCGCGATCAGTCGCTCGAGCGCGCGCCGGTCGACCTTTTCGCCGGCCGTCAGCGGCAGCTCGCTGAGCACCACCATGTCCTCGGGGAGCTTGTAGCGCGCCAGGTGCTCGGCCGCGTAGTCACGCAGCTGCGCCAGCTCGGGCGCCGGCGCGTCGGGTTGCGGCACGATGACGGCGACGCCGACCTCACCCATCACCGGGTCGTCGCGGCTGACCACGGCCACCGCCGCCACGGCCGGATGGTCCGCCAGCACGCCCTCGACCTCCATGGGGTAGACGTTGTAGCCGCCGCGTACGTAGCGCTCGCGGCTGCGCCCGGCCAGGCGGAGTCGTCCCTCTTCGTCCAGCCAGCCCAGGTCTCCCGTGCGCACGCTGCCGTCGTCGGTGAAGACCTCGGCGTTGGCGCCGCTGTTGCGCCAGTATCCCTCCATGACGGCGGGCGAGCCCAGGCAGACCTCGCCGATCTCGCCCGGCGACACCGGTCCCCCGTCCGCCCCGAGGACGGACAGGCGGACGCCGGGCTGCGGCCGACCGACGCTCACCTCCGCGTCCTCGTCGGGGTCGGTGAACGAGGTGCCGCAACCGATGCCGGCCTCGGTGCACGAGTAACGGACGGCCAGCGGCGCGCCGATGCGCGCCCGCGCCTCGCGGATGAGCGACGGTGTCGCCGGTCCGCCACCCATGACCACGGCTCGCACCGACGAGAGGTCGGTGGTGTCGAAGGTGGGGTCGCGCAGCATGAGCGCCAGCTGCGTCGGCACGCCGCCCAGCGCGGCGATCTTGAGCTCGGCCACCATGCGCAGCGCGTCGGCGGCGCGCCACGGCCGCCGCGACAGGTGCTGGGTGCCCCCTCGCTTCAGGTTGCCCGCCAGCTTGGTGGTGGGGCCGAGATGCGCCAGCGCCGAGCCGGCCATGGCGTGACCGCCGCCGCCCCACGCCTCGCCGACGTCGCACTGGGTGATGAAGCCGATCTGGCGGCCACAGAACACGGCACCCTTGGGCAGGCCGGTGGTGCCCGAGGTGAACACGATGGCGATGGGACGGTCGTCGTCCTCGTCGAGTGGCGGCGGGCGCTCGCCCCGGCGGCGCACCCCCTCGAGCAGGGCCTCGGCGGAATCGGCGACCGGTTCGATGCGCACCGTGGCGCAGGGTTCGTCGTTCCGGGCCGGAGCCAGGTCCTCGGTCGTCACCAGCAGGCGCGGGTTGGCCGCCCGCAGCACCGCGACGCGCTCGGCCTGCACGAGCTTGGGGTTGACCGCGGCCGTGACCGCGCCGAGCTTGGCCGCCGCCACGTAGGCCA
>DATNLP010000252.1:0-9413 GCA_035602795.1 Acidimicrobiales bacterium
TCGTCGCTCGCCGGCGGCAGCTCGGCGTGCACGACCGGGTAGGCGAGCACGAGCGATGCCGGCAGCGGCCCGGAGTCGTCGCGCACGCGCTTGGCCACGCCGGCGCACAGGTTCGCCCCGGCGCTGGCGCCGCCGAGATGCAGGTGGCCCGGCGCCACCCCGAACTCCTCTTCGTGGCCCGCCACCCACAGCCAGGCGTCGAGCACATCGTCGGAGGGGATGGGGTAGTGCACCCCGTCGATGCACTTGGTGTAGTCGATGGACAGCACCGGGATGCCTCGCTGCGCCAGCTCGACCGCCACCCAATGCGCTTCGGCCATGTCGAGGTCGCCGGCGACGAACCCGCCTCCGTGGGCCCAGATCAGCGCCGCCCCGGCCCCGGTCCCGGTCGGTGCGCCCCGGTAGCCCCGGGCCGGGAGGTCGCCGTGGCGGCCCGGGATGGCCACGTCGGTCACGTCGACGCCGGCGCCGTGCATCTGCTCAGCTGACCCCATGGCAACCGGGCCCGTCAACGGCCACCCCCGTCAACGCCCACACCGGCACCGGTCGACGGCAGATGTTCGAAGATGTACCGTTGCACAAGATCGATCATGACCCTCCTTCCATGACAGCGCCCGCACCGGTGCGCCTGCGGGCCGAGCACCTCGATGACGCCGTCCTCGGCCTCGGCGTCGACCGCCCCCGCCTGTCCTGGCAGCTCCCGCCCGGTGCCGCCCGCCAGATCGCCTACGTCGTCGAGGTCGACGGACGCGCCTACGGCCGTCTCATGTCCGACGCCAGCGTCCTGGTGCCCTGGCCGGCACCGCCGCTCACGTCGCGCCAGCGCGGCACCTGGCGCGTCAAGGTCTGGACCGAAGCAGGCGAGAGCTCATGGTCGGCGCCAGCCTGGTGCGAGACCGGCCTCCTCCATCCGTCTGACTGGATCGCCCGCTACATCGAGCCGCACGAGACCGAGCGCTCGGCCCACGTGCTGCGTGACGCCTTCCGGCTCCATACGCCGCCCGCCGACGCCCGCCTTTACGCCACCGCGCACGGCATCTACGAGACCTTCCTCAACGGCCGCCGCGTCGGCGACGTCGAGCTGGCGCCGGGCTTCACCAGCTACCCGACCACGCTGCACGTGCAGGCCTACGACGTCACCGACCTGCTCGTCGCCGGCGACAACCACTGGGAGGTCGTGCTCTCCGACGGCTGGTGGCGCGGCCGCACCGGGTTCTTCCAGGCCCGCGACGGCTACGGCACCACCCTCGCCTTCCTCGGTCAGCTCCACGCCGGGGACACCGTCGTCACCTCGGATGCCGACTGGGAGTCGACCACCGGGTCGGTCCGCAGCGCCGATCTCATGGCGGGGCAGAGCGAGGACCACCGGACCGAACCGCGCACGTGGCACGCCGTCACGGTCGCCGACTACGACCTGGGCAACCTCTCCTTCTCTCCGGCGCCCCCGACCCGCCGCACCCAGGAGCTGCGCCCCGTCTCGGTGACCCGGCCCCATCCTGACCGCCATGTCGTCGACCTCGGGCAGAACATCAACGGCTGGCTGCGGTTGACCGACCTCGGACCGGAGGGCACCGAGCTCACGCTCGTGCACGGCGAGTTCCTCGATCCCTCGGGCGACGTGACGCAGGACCACCTCTGTCCCACCCTCGAGTTCGCCGGCGCACCCATCGGCGTCGGCATGATCGACCACGTCGTCGCCGCCGGCACGCCGGGCGAGGTCTTCGAGCCGCGCCAGACCACCCACGGCTTCCAGTTCGCCCGCATCGAGGGACACCCCGGCCCGCTCACGCCCGACGACGTCACCGGCGTCGTCGTGCACACCGACCTGCGGCGCACCGGGTGGTTCCGCTGCAGCGACGACCGGCTGAACACGCTCCACGACATCACCGACTGGTCATTCCGCGACAACGCCTGCGAAATCCCGACCGACTGTCCCCAGCGCGAGCGCGCCGGCTGGGCCGGCGACTGGCAGCTGTTCATCCCGACCGCCGCCTTCCTCTACGACGTGGCCGGTTTCTCGCTCCGCTGGATGCGCGACCTGGCCGCCGAGCAGCTCGATAACGGCTGCGTCACCAACTACGTCCCGGACGGGCTGCGCCAGCGGGTCAGAGAGATCGGCTCGCTCTGGCTCGGTCGCCAGGGATCGTCAGGCTGGGGCGACGCCATGGTCATGGTCCCGTGGGAGATGTGGCGCGCCTACGGCGACGCCGACGTGTTGGGCGAGCTGTGGCCGCACATGACGGCCTGGGTCGACTTCGCCGCCACGACGGCCCGGACGCAGCGCCACCCGAGCCGGGTCGAGGCACGACCCGAGCCGCTGCCCCACGAGCAGTTCCTCTGGGACGGCGGCTACCACTGGGGCGAATGGCTCGAGCCGGGCGCCGTGGCTCACTCCCAAGTGGGCGCCGACCACGGCGCCGTCGCCACCGCCTTCCTGCACCACTCGGCCGGGCTGCTGGCGCGCATCGGCCGCCTGCTCGGCCACGACAACGAGGCGACCCGCTTCGAGAAGCTGGCGGCCGACGTGCTCGACGCCTGGCGGACCGAGTTCATCGGCCCCGACGGCACGTTGACGCCCGACACCCAGGCCAATCACGTGCGGGCCCTCGCCTTCGACCTGGTGCTAGACGAGCTGCGTCACCAGACGGCGGGCCGCCTGGTCGAGCTGATCCGCCAAGCCGGCTTGCACCTGGGCACCGGCTTCCTGGCCACGCCCTACCTGCTGCCCGCGCTGGCCGACACCGGTCACCTCGATATCGCCTACGAGCTCCTGCTCCAGGACACACCGCCCTCGTGGCTGTTCATGGTCGAGCGCGGCGCCACGACGGTGTGGGAGCTCTGGGAGGGGGTCGACGCCGACGGTCACCCGCACGAGTCGCTCAACCACTACAGCAAGGGCGCGGTCATCTCCTTCCTGCACAACTACGTGGCGGGCATCACGTTGCTCGACGGTCACCCGGCCTACCGGCGCTTCCAGGTCGAGCCCCGCCCCGGTGGCGGTCTGACCTGGGCCGAGGCGGTGCACGACTCTCCCTACGGCCGGATCGAGTCCTCCTGGCGCCTCGAAGGCTCCCGCTTCATCCTGACCGTGACGGTGCCGCCGGGTACCTCGGCCGAGGTCGTCCTGCCCGACGGCTCCCGGCGTGACCAGGGCCCGGGCACGCAGACCCACGAGGCCGCGCTGGATTGATCTCACGGGGCCTCGGCCCACATCTCACTGCTTTGGCACGGCCCCCGTCCCGGGGCTGTGCAACCGTTAGCATGACGACAGCGCCGACAGAGCACGGCGCGAAAGGGGGGATGGTGGCACGCACGGCGATCATCTCGGTTGACGGACATGTGCGGGCGTCGCGCAGCGACTACCGCAGCTACATCGAGCAGCGGTATCTCGACACCTTCGACGAATGGGTCAAGGCCCAAGAGGCAGCCGGGGCGCCGGAGAGCGGCAACCTCAGCCCGGGGCTCGACCCCACGTCACAGTGGGACTCCGATCTGCGCCTGAAGGACATGGAGAGCCAAGGCGTCGTCGCCGAGGTGCTGTTCCCAAACGGGCTGCCCTTCCAGAACCGGCCCTCCGACGCCATCGAGGGCTTCTCGGACCCCGAGCTCAACCGCCAGGCGCGGCTGGCCTACAACCGCTGGCTGGTTGATTTCTGCGCGCAGACGCCGGGCCGCCGCGCCGGCCAGGCCTTGGTGGCGTTCGACGACGTCGACCTGGCGGTGGCCGACATCCATTGGGCCAAAGAGCACGGATTGGGCGGTGTGATGATGCCGGCCCTTCTCGGTGACGGCCCCTCCTTCTTTGACCCGGTACTCGACCCGATCTGGGCGGCCTGCGTGGAGGTCGACCTCACGGTCAGCCAGCACGGCGGCGCCGGTACGCCGATCTACAGCCCCCCGGGATTCGCCGCCATCATGACGCTGGCCCTGGAGCACTCCTTCTACTCGGGCCGTTCGTTGTGGCAGATGATCCTGGGCGGCGTCTTCGAGCGCTTCCCCGACCTGCGGGTGGCCTACGTCGAAACGGAGGCGGACTGGATCGGTCCCGTTATATCCAAGCTGGACCGGCGGCTGTCGTGGGGCGACGACTGGACCGGCTTTGCCGCGGTTCTGCAGAAGTCGCGGGCCTTCACCCGTCGCGCCCGCGACTACTGGGCCGACAACTGCTACTCGGGCATCTCGCCGTTTACGGACACGCAGATCCCGCTCGAAGAGGTGGCGCGGCCGAGTGCGGAGTACGAGACGTTCGGCATCGGCTGCGACAACGCCATGTTCGGCGTGGACTACCCGCACTTCGAGTCGGTCTTCCCCGACACCGCCACCCAGGTCGACGCCCTGGTGGCCCACCCGGCCATCACGACGGAGGTGGCCCAAAAGATCCTCTACGGGAACGCGGCCCGTGTGTACGGATTCGACCTGACACGCCTGCAGCCCGACATCGAGCGGATGGGCTTCGACATCGACGGCAAGGTGGTCAACCGCCCCGGCTGACCACTGAGACGAAGGCGTACATGGACGATCAGTCGAGGGCGTTGCGCGCCGCCACCTGACCCAGCCAGCGTGCGGTCGGCTTGACCGTGCGGGCGAACGTCTGACGGTCGACGGCCACCAGGCCGAAGGTCTTGGCGAACCCGGCCGTCCACTCGAAGTTGTCGAGCAGGGTCCAGTGCAGGTAGCCGCGCACGTCGATGCCGTCGGCGATGCACTTGGCCAGCCCCTCGAGGGCGGCGCGGGTGTAGGCCAGCCTCGCCGCGTCGTCGTCGGTGGCCATCCCGTTCTCGGTGACCAGCACCGGGACCCCGGCCTGCTCAGCCGCCAGGCGGATGGTGTGCTCGAGCGCCTCGGGATAGACCTCCCAGCCGGTCTGCATGGTCGGCGTCCCATCCGGCGGGGGGATCGTGCCGTCGGGCCCGATCAGGTTGCGCGAGTAGGTCTGCACTCCGACGAAGTCGTCGTCGGCCGACACGGCCAGCCAGTCCGACTGCGCCACCCGGCGCACCTCGGCCCAGCGCTCCTCGCCCCCGGGTGCCACCTGCATGTCGACCAGGGCGAGCGTCCAGCCCACCTTGAGGTGTCCCGCCGCCGCCTTGATGGCTTGGACGGCCAGCCGGTGAGCCGTGGCCATCGTCTCCAGCGGGGCGCCGATGAGCCCCATGCTGTTTGGAGCGGGGTCGTCGCCGCCGGCCGACGCGGCCAGCGCGCCATCGGATTGGACTCCCTGCTCGCTGACGCCCATCGGGATGACGCCGGTGCTCACCAGCATGGCCATCACGTTCGGTTCGTTCAGCGTGCAGACCCACGACAGCAGGTCGCCGAGGTGCTGCGTGGCCCGGCTGGCGAAGTCGGCGAAGCGCGCCGGGACGTCTGCCCCGGTCCAGCCGCCCCGCCTGCCCACCCAGCGGGGGAGCGTGAAGTGGTTGTACGTCACGACGGGAGTGACGCCCAGGTTCAGGCAGGTCTCGATGACCCGCTTGTAGTGATCCAGTTCGGCCAGTGAGAAGAAGCCGGGCTCGGGCTCGATGCGGGACCACTCGAGGGAGAACCGGTAGGCGCTCAGCCCTAGCTCGGCCAGGAGGCCGATGTCCTCGGGGTAGCGGTGATAGTGGTCGCAGGCGTCCCCTGAGGGCTCCGCAAAGATGGAATTCTCAGCCCACTCGAGCGGCCAGAGGTCGGCGTTGATGTTGCCTCCTTCGACCTGGTGGCCGGCGGTCGCCGCCCCCCAGAGGAAGCCGTGCGGGAAGGTGGTCATGGCGGTCGGGGGTCCTTTGCGTGCTCGTTCTCTTGCGAAAGCGTGCAAAGCTTTGCAGAGATCGGCCGGTCCGGCAACGCCGATGGGGCACCCCAGGTCGGCGCCGGTGCAACGGGGCCGGGTCTGGAAAATAGTTCGACATTGAAGTAATCTGGTCGCCATGGCAGATCGCGCGACCTGGCAGGAGGCGTACGACCGTTCACCGCGGCGCGCCACGCGGTTCGAGACCATGTCGGGCGTGCCGCTCGCGCCGGTCTACGGCCCCGAGGGTGCCGAACTCCCCGGGCAGTTTCCCTACACGCGGGGGCCCTACGCCTCCATGTACCGCTCCCGCCTGTGGACCATGCGCCAGTTCGCCGGCTTCGGCACCGCGGCCGACACCAACGAGCGCTTCAAGGAGTTGCTGCGGGCCGGCGGCGACGGTCTGTCCACCGCCTTCGACATGCCCACCCTGCTCGGGCGCGACTCGGACGACCCGCTGGCCAAGGGCGAGGTGGGCCGGGCGGGCGTCGCCGTGGACACGCTCGCCGACATGGAGCGGCTCTTCGCCGACATCGACCTGGGCCAGGTCTCCACGTCCATGACGATCAACTCGCCCGCCGCGCCCGTACTGGCCATGTACGTGGGTGTGGCGGAGCGCACCGGCGTGGAGCGGGCCCGCCTGTCGGGCACCCTCCAGAACGACATCTTGAAGGAGTACCAGGCCCAGAAGGAGTACGTCTTCCCGCCCCGCCCCTCGGTGCGCCTGGTCACCGACGTCATCCGCTTCTGCGCAGCCGAGCTGCCGCGCTGGCACCCCGTGTCGGTCTCTGGCTACCACATCCGCGAAGCCGGCTCGACGGCGGCGCAGGAGCTGGCCTTCACCCTGGCCAACGGGTTCGCCTACGTGGAGGCGGCGCTGGCGGACGGCCTGGACGTCGACGCCTTCGCACCGCGGCTCAGCTTCTTCTTCAACGCGCACAGCGACTTCTTCGAGGAGATCGCCAAGTACCGCGCGGCGCGGCGCATCTGGGCCCGCTGGATGCGCGACCGCTACGGCGCCCGCGACGGCCGCTCGACCCAGCTGCGCTTCCACACGCAGACGGCGGGCGTGTCGCTCACGGCGCAGCAGCCCGAGGTCAACCTGGTGCGGGTGGCCATCGAGGCGTTGGCCGGCGTGCTCGGGGGCACCCAGAGCCTGCACACCGACGCCTTCGACGAGGCGCTGGCCCTGCCGACCGAGCACGCGGCGCGGCTGGCGCTACGGACGCAACAGGTCATCGCCGAGGAGTCCGGCGTGGTGCACGTGGCCGACCCGCTGGGCGGGTCGTGGTTCGTCGAGGAGCTGACCGACGAAATGGAGCGCCAGGCCGAGGAGCTGTTCGCCCACATCGAGACCGCCGGTTCGGGCTCCATGCTCGAAGGCGTGTTCGCCTGCATCGACGACGGCTGGTTCATTTCGGAGATCGCGGATGCCGCCTACGCCTTCCAGTCCAAGATCGCCCGGGGCGAGTGGGTGCAGGTCGGCGTCAACGGCTACGTGGAAGAGGACGGCGTCATGCCGTCGACGCTCGCCATCGACCCGGGCGTCGAGGTCGACCAGCTCGAGCGGCTGGCTGAGGTCAAGCAGGCCCGCGACGACGACGCCGTGCGGCGCGCCCTGGCGCGCCTGACGGCGGAGGCCGCCGATGCGTCGGTCAACCTGATGCCGGCGCTGATCGAGGCGGCGCACGCCATGGTCACCGTGGGCGAGACCATGCGTGCTCTCGAGTCGATCTTCGGCATCTATGTGGAGCGCCAGGTCGCCTGACCCGGCTGGGCGTCGGGGCGAACCGAGGCGCCCGCTGCCGCGAGGGGCGCCACGTACCATGACCGCCATGCCAGGACGCCTCCCGTTCGACCCCATCACCGAGGCCATGCGCCAGTGGCGCGGCCACGGTTGGAAGGACGCGGCGCGCGGCATGGGTGTCGTCACCTCGGTCATCCGGGCCGAGCAGATCCTGGCCGGGCGGGCCGAGGACGCGGTCCGGCCCCTCGGGCTCACCTTCGCCCGCTACGAGGTGCTCATGCTGCTGCTGTTCTCACAGCGGGGCGAGCTCCCCCTGGGCAAGATCGGCCAGCGGCTCCAGGTGGGCGCGGCCAGCGTGACCAACGCCATCGACCGGCTCGAGCGTGACCGCCTGGTGCGCCGGCGCATCAACCCGAACGACGGTCGGGGCGTGCTGGCCTCCATCACCAAGAAGGGCCGCGACCTGGTGCAGGAGGCCACGGCCGCGCTCAACGAGTCGCTGTTCACCAGCTTGGACCTGTCCCATGCCGATGCCGACGCGCTGTTCGTGCTCCTGGGCAAGCTGCGCCAGCGGGCGGGCGACTTCGACTGAGCCGATGCGGCCTCGCCGGCACGCGGTGGCAGTTTCTTCACCATCGAATAGATTTGCTTCGACATCGAAAGGAGTCACCACGTCATGGAGACGCAGGAGATCCACCGGGTGGGCGTGGTCGGGTGCGGGCTCATGGGCTCGGGCATCGCAGAGGTGTGCGCCCGGGCCGGGCTCACGGTCAGCGTGGCCGAGCTCGACGGGGACGCACTGAGCCGGGGGCGCCAACGGATCGAGCAGTCGCTGAAGCGGGCAGCCAAGGCGGGCAAGATCACTGAGGACGAGGCGTTGCGCCTCGTCGAGGACATGTCCTTCAGCACCGACCTGGGCACGCTGGCCGACTGCCAGCTGGTGGTGGAGGCCGTGGTCGAGGCCGAGGCGGCCAAGGTGGAGGTCTTCCGCCGGCTCGGCGAGGTGGTGCAGGCGCCCGACGCGCTGTTGGCGTCGAACACCTCGTCCATCCCCATCATGAAGCTGGCCATGGCCACCAACCGACCCCAGCGCGTGCTCGGGCTGCACTTCTTCAACCCGGTGCCGGTGCTGCCGTTGGTCGAACTGGTGTCGTCGCTGCTCACGAGCCCCGAGGCCAGCGATGAGGCAGAGGACTTCGCGCGCCAGGTATTGCACAAGCACGTGATTCGTTCCCAGGACCGGGCCGGCTTCATAGTGAACGCGCTGCTCATCCCGTACCTGCTCTCGTCCATCCGCATGCTCGAGTCGGGCTTCGCCACGGCCGAGGACATCGACGAGGGGATGATGAAGGGCTGCGCCCACCCCATGGGACCGCTCGCGCTGAGCGACCTGATCGGACTGGACACGACCATGGCCGTGGCCAACTCGCTCTACGAGGAGTTCAAGGAGCCGCTGTACGCGCCGCCACCGCTGCTGGCCCGCATGGTCGAAGCCGGGTTGCTCGGCAAGAAGGCGGGGCGGGGCTTCTACGACTACCGGGCCTAGGGGCCCGGCGCAGGGAGGCGGCCCCGCCGCGGCCGGGTCCGGGAGGCCGGCGAGGCGGCCTCGACCAGACGACGGAGGCCCGAAGGCGGGCCCTGAAGTGGTACTCTCGCCAGGCAAGAATGAGGTTCTCAGCCGGGCGTACGGCCGCGCCGGCACGCGCGTGAAGGAGAGGCGATGGGGGAGTTCGACGAGATCGATTTCTTCAAGGGGAACGAACTGATCGGCGACCCTTACCCCTACTACGAGCACCTGCGTGGGCAGTGCCCGGTCCAGCGGGAGCCGAACCACGGTGTGGTCATGGTGACCGGTTACGACGAGGCCGTGTCGGTGTACACCAACACCACGACGTT
>DATNLP010000279.1:0-6418 GCA_035602795.1 Acidimicrobiales bacterium
CGGCCGTGAAGTTGAGGTCGAGATTGGCGTTGGATCCTGCCGTCGCCTCCTGGCTGTGCACCGTCCAGGTACCGCTGAAGGCCAAGCTGTTGGCCGGGATGCTCGACGGCGCGCTGTAGTTGATCGTCTTGTCGTTTTGTACCGAGGTGCCCACCTCGTTGTTGAGGCGCTCGTAGCCCACGTAGCTCTCGGGGGTGATGGCCTCGCTCGTCGGAGTCTTGTCCGGCACGTCGGTCCGTGGTGGCAGGTCGGTGACGCCGTTGGCCGTCAGCAACATCCGGATGTTGCTCTCCATCTGCGAGTAGCCGCCTTCCCCGAAGTCGTAGGCCCGCACGATCCCGGTGGGGTCGATGAGGTACTCCGCCGGCCAGTACTCGTTGTTGTAGGCATCCCAGGTGTCGAGGTTGTCGTCGATGGCGACCGGGTAGTCGATGCCCAGGCTGCCCGCCGCGCTCTCGACGTTGGACACGACGTGCTCGAAGGCGAACTCCGGTGCCGACACGCCGACCACGACAAGGCCGTCCTTCTTGTAGTCGTTGTACCAGCCCTCGACGTGGGGGAGCGAGCGCTGGCAGTTGATGCACGAGTAGGTCCAGAAGTCCACCAGCACCACCTTGCCGCGCAATTCGCTGAGGGTGAGCGGGTTGTTACCGGGCGTGTTGAACCACGCCGTGATGCCGACGAAGTTGGGAGCACGCCCGAGGGCGGGCAGGTCGGTCTTGCTGGCCATGAAGACGGTCGGCTTCATCGGGGACGTGGTGCCCGTGCTCTTGGGGTTGGTCGTGGTCGTCGTTGTCCCCGCGGCCAGGTGACCGCTCTGCGAGTTGCCGCTGTCCGTGGCCGCGCACGTCGCCTTCTTGCCCTCGAGCTTGGCGTTGGCCGCTGCGAATTGGTTCTCGTGCTCACCGCTCAGCTGGCGCAGTTGCGTGCAGGCCGATCCCGTCGACTCCACATGGTCCTCGAGCGCCGTGGTGTAGCCCGGCACGTCTCGCTGGAGGGCGCCCAGCCAGTTGAAGGCGATGGCCAGTGTGGTGACGCCCAGCACGACGCCGGCCACCTTGCGCACCGTCGGCAGGTGCGTGCGGAGCGACGTCCACGACGTCGCGGCGCGCTGGGCCACGATGGCCAATACGAGCAGGGGCACCGTCACGCCCAACGCGTAGAAGAGGGCGACCAGGAGCGAGGTGGCCCCGACGCGGTGGTGGGCAGCGGCCACGGAGATGGCGGTGAGCACCGGGCCGGCGCAGGGCACGAAGACCAGCCCCAGGCTCAGGCCCAGCACGAACCCCCCGCCCTCGTTGGCGTAGCGCGAGGCGCCCAGCCGGGCGAAGGGTCGCTCGAGCCTGTCGCCGAGCCACGGCACCAAGAGGCCGACCGACAGCAGGCCCAGCATGGCGACGCCCAACCAGAACAGCAGGTCCTGGGGCAGGTGCAGGAAGCTGAGCAGCGAGCTGGCGAAGAGCACCGACAGGCTGAAGCTGACCACCAGGCCGGCGATGATGACGTAGGGACGGGACTTGTTGGCGTCCGTCGACCCGCCGGCCATGACCACGGGGATCACGGGGACGATGCACGGGGAGAGCCCGGTGATCAGCCCGCCGATGAAGGCAACGACGAGGAGCTCACCCATGGAGGTCGTTTTCCTGAGGGCGGTGGCTCGGCACCCGGCGCTCCTTCTCGTGTCCCCTACGCTCGAAGCTAGCGGTCAGCCGTGCGGAAGAGGCGTCGCCCCGGCGCATGACGGCGGGCGGCCGGCGCAGCAGACTGTCCTACGGTGATCAGTGAGAACTGGATTTACGTCGGCAGCGCAATCGGCGCGCTGGGCGCGGCCGTATACCTGCGGGACACCCTGCGGGGCACCACGAAGCCCAACCGGGTCACCTGGCTGCTCTGGGCCATCGCACCTCTCCTGGCCGCCGCCGTCGAGCTCGACGAGGGCGTGGGTCTGCGCGCCCTGCCCACCTTCATGGTCGGCTTCATGCCGCTGCTCGTGTTCATCGGCTCGTTCCACAACTCGGCGTCGGTCTGGCAGATCCGGCGGATCGACTACGCGTGCGGTCTCGTCTCGGTGGTCGGCACGGTCACCTGGCTCGTCACGCGCAACGGCGTCCTCGCCATTTCCGCCGCTATCGCCGCCGACTTCATGGCGGGAGTGCCGACCGTGATGAAGAGCTGGACCCATCCCGAGACTGAGACCGTCCACTCCTATGTGGGCGCGGTCATCAGCATGGGCGTCCTCTTGCTGACCGTCACCCACTGGACCTTCGACGAGGTCGCCTTCCCCGTCTTCATCCTCTGCATGGCCTCGGTGGAGGTCGTCCTGGTGGGCCTCGAGCCCGGTCCTCGGTGGCGCCGGGCCCGGCGGAGCGACGCGTCGCTGGCCGAGCCGGCCTGACGGTCGGCGGGCGCCACCGGCACCCGCCTGGTAGGAAGTCCACCGGGGACACCACAGAAGGGAGCTGCCGGTGCCAACCGCGCACGTCAACGGGATCGACATCGAGTACGTCACGGAGGGCGATCCATCCGACCCGCCGCTGTTGCTGGTCATGGGCCTCGGTGCCCAGCTCACCGCGTGGCCCCAGGGCTTCGTCGACGGCCTGCGCCAACGTGGCCTCTACCTCATCCTCTTCGACAATCGCGACTGCGGCCTGTCCACCAAGTTCGAGGGCCTGCCCGACATCACCGCGCTCTTCGGTGGCGACGGGTCGTCGGCGCCCTACCGCATCGGGGACATGGCCGACGACGCGGCGGCGCTGCTGAACCAGCTCGGCATCAAGCGCGCCCACGTCGTGGGCGCCTCCATGGGCGGCATGATCACCCAGGCGCTCGTGATCCACCACCCGGAGCTGTTCATGACGGCGTGCTCCATCATGTCGACGACGGGCGACCGCTTTGTCGGTGCCCCCACCGGGGAGGCGATGACCGCCCTGCTGCGGCCGATCGCCCTCAGTCGAGAAGAGGCGATCGAGGCCAGCGTGGCCGGCAGCAAGGTCATCGGCTCGCCCAAGTACCCGACCGACGAGGCACTGCTGCGCCAGCGCGCCGGCGCCGCCTACGACCGCTCCTACTGTCCCCAGGGCACGGCCCGGCAGCTCGCCGCCATCCTGGCTTCGCCCGACCGCACCGAAGGCCTGCATGGCGTGCGCATCCCGTTCCTCGTGATCCACGGGGAGGAGGACCCGCTCGTGACCATCAGCGGCGGCCGGGCCACCGCGGCCGCGGTGCCGGGGGCCAAGCTGCTCACGATCCCGGGCATGGGCCACGACCTGCCCGAGGAGCTGTTTGGCGACGTGACCGACGCCGTCGTCGCCAACACGCAGCTAGCCTCGGTCTGAGCGACGGTCAGGCGGGCAGCGCGTTGGCCGCCGCCACCGAGGCGAGCCAGGCGGCGCTCGGCTTGGGCGTCCGGACGAACGTCTCGCGGTCGACGCTGACGATGCCGAAGCGCGGCCGGTAGCCGAGCGCCCACTCGAAGTTGTCCAACAGGGACCAATAGGTGTAGCCGCGCACGTCGATGCCCTCGGCGACGGCGTCGAGTACGCCGGCGAGCGCTTGGCGCACGTAGTCGATGCGCTGCTCGTCGTCGGTGGTGCCGATGCCGTTCTCGGTCACCAGAAGGGGCAGGGAGCCTGCGGTGTAGTCCCAGGCCCGCCGGAGGCAGTTGGCGAGGGATGCCGGGTAGAACTCGTACCCCATGTCGAGGACGGGGATTCCGTCCTCGTAGCCGACCCAGCCGTCGGGGCCGATCAGCATGCGCGTGTAGACCTGCACACCCAGGAAGTCGTCGCCCTTGGTGACGTCGAGGAAGATGTCCTCGGAGTGGTGCCGGATGCTCTCGAGATGCTCTTCGCCACCTGGAGCCGGTTGGTAGTCGGTCATCGACAGGGTCAGTCCAACCGGGACGCCGGGCGCAGCCGCGCGAATGGCGTCGACGGCCACGCGGTGGGCGTCGGCGAAGTGCGCCGCCACCTGCCGCGAGAGCGCCACGTCCTGTGTGCCCGGCGGGAACATGCCGGCGTGCCAGCCCATGGTCGCCACGACGTTGGGCTCGTTGATGGTGCACGCGCGCGCCATCACGTCGCCCAGCGCCTCGGCCACCACCGTGCAGAAGCGTCCGAAGCGCTCAACTGCGACGCCGGTCTCCCAACCGCCCTGCTCGACCAGCCAGCACGGGGTCGTGAAGTGGTGGAACGTCACGACGGGGTCCACGCCGCGCTCGCGCAGGCCCAGGCATTGACGCCGGTAGTGGTCGAGGGCGGCGAGGGAGATCTCCCCTTCGGCCGGCTCAATCCGGCTCCACTCCACCGAGAAGCGGTAGTTGTCCAGCCCCAGGCCGGCGACCAGGTCGGCGTCCTCCTCCCAGCGCTCCCAGGAGTCGCAGCAGTCCCCTGAGGGCTCCGCGCACCCCGACCCGGGCGTGTGCTCGAAGGCCCACCAGTCGTTGTTCACGTTGCCGCCCTCTACTTGGTGGGCCGCGGTCGCCGTGCCCCAGGTGAACCCCAGCGGAAAGGACCGCCCTTCCGTCTCGCCAGCCATCGACGCGCCCTCCCGGCTTGATGTCGCTTCTCAGGCAGCACGGTATCGTTGCCTGACGATGACGTCATATTCCTCGCCGATGACTGACGTCCCCGATTCGCCGCACAGCGCCGACGCGCCCGCCGGGGACGGGGCGGCCGCCGTGGGTGAGGCGCCGATGGTGGAGGCGCACGGGCTGGTCAAGCGCTTCGGCGACTTCGTGGCCGTCGACGGGGTCGACTTCACCATCACCAAGGGCGAGTCCTTCGGCTTCCTCGGGCCTAACGGCGCCGGCAAGACGTCGACCATGCGCATGATCTCGTGCATCAGCCCGGTGAGTGACGGCACGTTGCGCGTGCTCGGCCTGGACCCGGCGGCCGACGGGCCCCGCATCCGCTCGCGCATGGGGCTGGTGCCCCAGGAGGACTCGCTCGACACCGAGCTCACCGTCCTCGACAACCTGATGATCTACGGCCGCTACTTCGACATGCCGCGCAAGGAAATCCGCCGACGGGCCGACCAGCTGCTCGAGTTCGCGCAGCTGACCGAGCGGGCCAACGACCGGGTCGACCCGCTGTCGGGCGGCATGAAGCGGCGGCTCACCATCGCACGGGCGCTGATCTCGGATCCGGACCTGCTGATCCTCGACGAGCCCACGACGGGGCTGGACCCCCAGGCCCGCCACCTGCTGTGGGATCGGCTGTACCGCCTGAAGCAAGACGGCGTGACACTGGTCATCACGACGCACTACATGGACGAAGCCGAGCAGCTGTGCGACCGCCTGGTCGTGATGGACAAGGGCCGCTTCGCGGCCGAGGGGACGCCGCGCCAGCTGATCGAGCGCTACTCGACCAAGGAGGTGGTGGAGCTGCGCTTCGCGCCCGGCCAGCACGAGGAGGTGGCGCCCTCGCTGGTGGAGCTGGCCGAGCGCCAGGAGGTGCTGCCCGACCGCATCCTCCTCTACACCGATGACGGCGACGCCGCCCTGGCCGAGGTGGCGCGCATGGGGCACGTGGCCCGGGCCACGCTGGTGCGCCGCTCGACGCTCGAGGACGTGTTCCTGCGTCTCACCGGCCGCAGCCTGGTCGACTGACCATGGCGGCGGTGGGGGGCACGGAGGCGAACGGGCACAGCACGCTCTTCGACCACGGCGAGGAGATGCCGAAACGTCGCTTCGCCACGCCGATGTGGTTGCGCGCCGCCTCGTACTGGGCCTACCAGTACAAGCGGACGTGGCGCAGCTCGGTGGCGACCAGCTTCCTCATCCCGGTTCTCTACCTGGCCGCCATGGGTGTGGCGCTGGGGTCGCTCATCGACAAGCACTCGCACGGAGTGGACGGTGTCACCTACGTGGCCTTCCTGGCCCCCGGGCTGCTGGCGGGCACCTGCATGCAGATCGGCGTGAACGACGCCACCTATCCGGTGATGGGCGCCATCAAGTGGTTCCGCACCTACCTGGCCCAGCTGGCCGGGCCGCTCGAGGTGTACGACGTGTGGCTGGGGCACCTGGCCTGGATCGTGGTCCGGCTCTCCATCGTCGTCAGCATCTACCTGGCCATCATGGCCGCCTTCGGCGTCGTCTACTCGCCCTGGGCCGTCGTCGCCCTGCCGGCCGCCGTGCTCACCGGCATGGCCTTCTCGGCGCCGGTCGGTGCGTGGGCGGCCACCCTGGACAAGGACGCGCCCATCTCGACGCTCTACCGCTTCGCCATCATCCCGCTCTTCCTCTTCTCGGGCATCTTCTTCCCCGTCTCGCAGCTGCCCAAGGTCGTCGAGGGTCTGGCCTACATTTCGCCGCTCTTTCATGGCGTCGCCCTGTGCCGCGACCTGACGCTCGGGACCGTCGGGTGGGTGGATCTCGGGCACGCGGCGTATCTCGGGGCCTGGGTCGGGGCGGGCTACG
>DATNLP010000281.1:0-30644 GCA_035602795.1 Acidimicrobiales bacterium
GGTCCGCCGCCGCCGCCACGATCTTCTCCCGCGTGTGGGCCGCCCCGCCCCCCTTCACCAGCCAGCCGTCGGGCGCGATCTGATCCGCGCCGTCGATGGTGATGTCGAAGCGGTCGATGCGGTCGAAGGCCTCGACATCGAACCCGAGCTGGCGCGCCGCGTCCTCGGTGCGGGGCGAGGTGGCGACGCAGCGCAGGCGCAGGGAGCGGCGGGCCAGCGCCGGCAGCAGGAAGGCCACCGTCGAACCCGTGCCGAGCCCGACGGTCATGCCGTCCTCGACCAGCTCGGCCGCCGCCTCGGCGGCGGCCTGCTTCTCGTGCTCGATGCTCATGACGCCGCGGGGGCGTGCCATGGTTGAGGGCGGGCGGACCGCGCAGGCGGAGCGGGAGCGACCCTCGGCACGGAAGGGAGGATAGAGCACATGGCGCTCGGATACGCGCAGCCGCTGTACCTGCTCGCGTTCGACCATCGCGGCTCGTTCGAGCACGATCTCTTCGGGGCCACCAAGCCGATCTCCGACGAGGTGCACTCGCACATCGTGGCGGCCAAGGAGATCATTTACGACGGGTTCGTGGAGGCGCTCCGCCTCGGCGTGCCGGCGGAGACGGCCGGCGTCCTGACCGACGAGCAGTACGGCGTCGGCGTGGCGCGCCGGGCCCTGAGCGAAGGGCACCTCCTGGCCATGCCGGTGGAGCGGTCGGGCCAGGCCGAGTTCCAGTTCGAGTACGGGGAGGACTTCGCTGCGCACATCGAGTCGTTCGACCCCACGTTCTCCAAGGTGCTCGTGCGCTACAACCCTGACGGCGACGCCGCGCTGAACGGGCGCCAGGCCGAGCGGCTGGCCCGCCTCACGGCTTGGCTGCACGAGCACGGACGCCTCTTCCTCTTCGAGCTGCTGATCCCGCCGACGCCCGAGCAGCTCCACGCTGTCGGGGGCGACCAGCGGCTCTACGACCGCGACGCCCGGCCCGGGCTCGTCGTGCGGGCGATCGAGGCCCTCCAGGCCGGTGGCGTCGAGCCCGACATCTGGAAGATCGAGGGGCTCGACACCGCGGCGGCCTGCGCGGGCGTGGTGGAGGCCGCCCGGGCCGGCGGCCGCGACGGCGTGGTGTGCATCGTTCTCGGCCGCGGGGCCGACGAGGCCCAGGTGATCGAGTGGCTGCACGTGGCCGCACCCGTGCCCGGCTTCGACGGCTTCGCGGTGGGACGGACGATCTGGGAGGACGCCCTGCGGCGCTTCATCGCCGGCACGGCGGAGCGGAGCGAGACCGTGCGGACCATTGCGCAGCGCTACCTCGAGACGTTCGAGGCGTTCACGGGTCGTGCCTGAGCGCGCCGCGGGGGAACACGTGGCCGACAGCCCCATTCGACTGATGCTCGCCGACGTCGACGGCACCCTGGTCACGCAGGACAAGGTGCTGACGGACCGGGCCATCGCCGCCGTGCGGAGCCTCAAGGAGGCGGGCATCCTCTTCGCCGTGACCAGCGGCCGGCCGCCGCGGGGGATGTCGATGCTCATTGAGCCACTGGAGCTCACGACGCCCATCGCCGCCTTCAACGGCGGGCTGTTCGCCCGCCCGGACATGTCGGTGATCGAACAGCGGACCGTGCCCGACGACATCACCCCGCAGGTGATCGACATGCTCGACGCGCACCACGTCGACGTGTGGGTCTACCGGGGTGCGGACTGGTTCGTGCGCGACCCCAAGGCCCCTCATGTGGACCGGGAGGCCTGGACGGTGAAGTTCGACCCGACCGTGGTCGCCGATTTCACCGCGGTGTCGGACGGGGTGGCCAAGCTCGTCGGCGTGAGCGACGACCACGACGCTGTGCAGGCGGCCGTCGACGCCGTACACGAGCGTTTCGGCGACCACGTCTCGGCGGCACGCTCGCAGCCGTACTACGCGGACGTCACCCATCCCGACGCCAACAAGGGGGGTGTCGTCAAGTACCTGTCGGCCACGTACGGCATCGACGCCAGCGAGATGGCGACGATCGGGGACATGCCCAACGACGTCCTCATGTTCACCCCCTCGGGGCTGAGCATCGCCATGGGCAACGCCAGCACCGAGGTCAAGCACGCCGCCCGGCGGGTCACGACCTCGAACGAAGAGGAGGGCTTCGCCAACGCGGTGGAGCGCTACGTCCTTCCCCACCGAGACGAGGAGTGAGAACTGCCGTGGTTGACAGCGCAATGAACGAGGCCGACGTCCTGGTGATCTTCGGGATCACCGGGGACCTGGCCATGAAGATGACGTTCCGGTCGCTCTACCGCCTGGAGCGTCGGAAGAAGCTGAAGTGCCCCATCATCGGGGTAGCCCGCGACAAGTGGTCGCACGACCAGCTGTGCGACCACGCCCGCCAGTCCATCATCGACAGCGGCGAGCAACTGGACGAGAAGGTGTTCGGCCGCCTCCGCGCCCGGTTCTCGATCGTGTCGGGCGACTACACCGACGGCGCCACCTACGCCGCCCTGGCCGCGGCCATGGCGGGCAAGCAGCAGCCGGTCTTCTACCTGGAGATCCCGCCGTCGCTCTTCGGACGGGTGGTGGAGGGCCTGGCCGGGGCCGGCCTCACGGCCCGGGCCCGGGTGGTGGTGGAGAAGCCCTTCGGCCACGACCTGGCGTCAGCCCGCGCCCTGAACGCCGAACTGCGCAAGTTGCTCGAGGAGTGGCAGATCATGCGCATCGACCACTTCCTGGGCAAGGAGCCGGCCATGGACATCCTGTTCCTCCGGTTCACCAACTCCATCTTCGAGCCGCTGTGGAACCGCGAACGCATCAGCAGCGTGCAGATCACCATGGCGGAGACCTTGGGGGTGGAGGACCGGGGGAATTTCTACGACCCCGTGGGTGCCCTGCGCGACGTGGTGCAGAACCACCTGCTGCAGATCCTCGGGCTGGTCGCCTCGGAGCCCCCGGTCACCTCGGACGCCGACGGACTGCGCGACAAGCGCGTCGAGGTCTTCCGGGCCATGCCCGACGCCGACCCCGCGCACTACGTGCGGGGGCAATACGACGGTTACCTCTCGGTGCCCGGCGTCGCCGCGGGCTCGCAGACCGAGACGTACGCCGCCCTCAAGCTCGAGATCGACAACTGGCGCTGGTCCGGCGTGCCCTTCTTCATCCGGGCCGGCAAGGCGCTCACCGAGCGGGCGACCGAGGTGCGGGTGATCTTCAAGCGTCCGCCGCGGGTGGCCTTCGCGTCCAACGTGGCACCCGACCCCGACGAGCTCGTCCTGCGCATCGACCCCAAGCCCGGGGCCGACCTGGTGGTGCAGGCCAAGAAGCCGGGCGCCCAGTCGACGCGGACCGTCGACCTGTCCCTGATCTTCGCCGAGGAGCTCGGCGAGGCACCCGAGCCCTACGAACGGCTCCTCGGCGACGCCCTGCGGGGCGACGCCAGCCTCTTCACGCGGGAGGACAGCGTCGAGGAGACCTGGCGGATCGTCCAACCTCTCCTCGACGCACCGCCTCCGGTGGAGTCGTACGCCCAGGGATCGTGGGGCCCAGCCGGGGCCGACAAGCTCGTGGCGGGCCACCCGAGCTGGCGCGTGCCCTGGCTGTAGGCGCCGGCGCGCATCAGATGGGGCGGGCGCCCACCGCCTCCTCCAGGGTGGCCGCCTCATCGGGTGTCAGCACGCGGTAGGGCCCACCCTTCTCGGCCTGCCACAGGACGGCGTCGGCACAGTTCCAGCGCTCGGCACGCAGGCCCCGCTTGAGGACCTTGTTGGTGGCGGTCAGGGGCAGGCTGCCGCACATGCGCACGAAGCGCGGCGCCCACTTGGTGCCGAGGTCGCCCTGCGCCTGCAGGAAGGCGGGCAGCGCGTCGGGGTCGAGGGAGTCGACACCGGGGCGCAGCTGCACGGCCGCCATGACCTGGTCACCGACGACCGCGTCGGGCACGGCGTACACGGCGGCCAGCGTCACGTCGGGATGTCGCTGCAAGATGCGCTCGATGGGCGCCGACGCGAAGTTCTCGCCGTCGACCCGCAGCCAGTCGTGGTCACGGCCGGCGAAGTAGAAGAAGCCGGCCTCGTCGCGGTAGGCCAGGTCGCCCGTCCAGTACCACCCCTCGCGCAGGCGGGCCCGCTGGGCCTCGTCGTTGCGCCAGTAGCCCTCGAAGCCGGCTCCGCCACCCTTCGACACGAGCTCGCCGATGGCCTCCTCGGCGTTGAGCAGCCGGTTCCCCTCGTCGAAGAGGGCCGGCGGGCATTCTTTCCCGGTGGCGGCGTCGAGCACGACGGTCCCCTCGGGCGCCACCCCGAGCGCGCCCGGGGGTGTGTCGGGGGTGCGCACCACGGTGGCCCCACCCTCCGTCGACCCGTAGGAGTCGGTGACGGCGACCCCGAACCGCTCGGCGAAGCGGGCGACGTCGTCGATTGAGCCCTCGTTGCCGAAGGCGCGGACCAGCGGGTTGTCGGCGTCGTCGGGCTGCTCGGGCGTGGCCAGGATGTAGGCCAGCGGCTTGCCCACGTAGTTGAAGTAGGTGGCTCCCGCCCGGCGCACGTCGGGCAGGAAGCCCGAGGCGGAGAAGCGGCCGGTCGAGGGGAGGGCGAAGGCGGAGCCGGCCATGAGCGCCGGGCCCCAGCCCGCCATGAGCGCGTTGGAGTGGAAGAGCGGCATGGACAGGTAACAGACGTCCTCGGGCACCAGCGCGTACATCTGGGCCACGATGCTGCCGATGCGGGCCAGCCGCCCCTGCGTGCACAGGCACGCCTTGGGGGCACCCGACGTACCCGAGGTGAAGAGGAGGTAGCCCAGGGTCTCGGGCGTGACGGACGGGTCGGCCACCTCGGCCGCCCCGGTGCCGGCGAACTCGCCCAGGCGCGCCTGCGCCTCGGGCGTGTCGAGCACGAGCACCCGCGGGTTGTCCACCGTGACGGTGCCGAGGCGGTCGCCGATGTGCGCCCCTTCGACCAGCGGCAGGCTGGGCGACTCGGTCACCAGGAGCTGGCACTCGGTGTGGGTGAGGTCGCGCACGAGCTCGTCGCCGCGGTGCGTCGGGTTCGCTCCGACGACCACGGCGCCGACGAGCGCGGCCGCCTCGAGCCAGAAGACGAACTCGGGCACGTTGTCGAGCAGCACGGCCACGTGGAAGGGGCCGTCGACCCGCCGGGCCCGCAGCCAGGCCGCCCGCTGGGCCGCCCGGGCCACCACCTCGGCGTGGCTCAGCCGGAGGTCGCCGGCCACCAGGCCGAGGCGGTCGTCGGCCGCCCGCGCCAGGACGCCCCCGGCGATGGTCCCGGGCGCAGGGCCTGCCTCGGACTGCGCTTCAGCTGGGGTCACCACAACTCCGAACCTCTCTGAGCTGGGCCGAAAGGCCCATTATTGGAACACGTTGCATTTTAGCCGGTCCCGTGTTACCGTCGCAGGAGCGCCCGCGGAACGGCCGCGGCCACCCTACGGGAGGACGGGCACACCCCATGGAATTCGGGATCTTCAACAGCGTGTGCGTGCTGCCCCGGTACGCGGAGCAGCACGGCGCGTCTGCCGAACACGACCGCATCATGGACGAGATCGCCTACGTCGAGGCCGCCGACAAGGCCGGGTTCAAGTACGCCTGGGTCACCGAGCACCACTTCCTCACGACCTACTCCCACCTCTCGGCCAACGAGTCGTTTCTCGCCTACGCGGCCGCCCGCACGGACAACATCCACCTCGGCTCGGGCATCTTCAACATCACGCCTCCCGTGAACCACCCGGCCCGCGTCGCCGAACGGGTGGCCATGCTCGACCACCTCTCCGGGGGGCGATTCGAGTTCGGTACCGGCCGCGGCTCGTCGACCACCGAGCAGAAGGGCTTCGGGATCGAAGACTCCGAGCTCACCCGGGAGATGGTGGCTGAGACGCTCCCGCAGATCGTGCGCATGTGGAAGGACGAGGACTACAGCTACGACGGCAAATTCTTCTCCATGCCGGAGCGCAACGTGCTCCCCAAGCCCTACTCCAAGCCTCACCCGCCCATCTGGATGGCGGCCGGCTCCCCCTCCACCTTCGACCTGGCGGCCGAACTGGGCGTCGGCGTGCTGTGCTTCGGCTTCTCCACCCCGGATCAGCTCACCCCGCTCGTGAGCCGATACAAGGAGAAAATCCAGGACTGCACGAACCCGGTCGGCGGCTTCGTGAACAACAACGTCATGATCACGACGCAGATGGTGTGCATGGAAGACGGCGCGAAGGCGCGCAAGATCTTCCTCGAGGCCGACTCGAGTTACTTCATGAGCATCCTGTTCCGCTACCTCGACACCTTTCCGAGGCCGGCGGGCATCCCCGAATGGCCCGAGATCATCCCGCCCATTACGGCCGACCAACTCGACGCGGCCATTGCCGCCGGCGCCACCGCCGTCGGCGATCCCGACGAGGTGACCAAGGTGGTGGAGAGCTTCGCCGCGACCGGGGCCGACCAGCTGTCGTTCGGCATGCTGTCGACCTCCATCTCGCGCGAGTCGTGCGAAGAGGCGGTGGAGACCTTCGGCAAGCACGTGCTGAAGAACTTCGACAAGGATCCGGTCCACAACACGACCAAGCAGCGCCTGGCGGCGGGGGGCAAGTAGCACCTGCCGTTGACGGCCCGTGGCGCGCCCGACGCGTGCCGTCACGGTCGTTGCCACGCCGGGCACGAGCGGGATTCGCCGCCAAGCCACCGCCATGCGGACGCCCTCCGTGATGTGCCCGTGGATCGTCGCGGCTGTTCGCGTGAAGATCATGTGCGGTTGGCCGTAACTTCGCGACGGCGCGGGTAGGAGACGCTCCGGACCGACAGGAGCGGCGGCCCGCGGTGGTGCGCCTCCCGTCGGAACGTGTGAGACCCAACGCGTCTTCGAGGAGGTTCGAGGTCATGCCGGTCCATCTCAGTCGTCGCCGCTTCCTTGCGTCAGCCGGCGGCATCGTGAACCCCAACGTCGGCGCCTGGCGCCGCACCCGCACGGCGTGGCCGTCTCGCCCAACGGCCGGGAGGTCTACGTGACCGACGCCCAAAGCGGCCGCGTCGTGGTGCTCAGCACCGCCACGAACCAAGTGGTCGGCGCCATCACGGTCGGCCAGCTGCCATGGTAGGTCGTCTTCTCCTCCGACGGGTCGACGGCTTATGTCGCCAACCCCGACTCGAACACCGTGTCGGTCATCGACACTGCGACCAACTCGGTGTCCTCGACCCTTCAGGTGACCGGTGATCCCGACACCCTGGCCCTCACGGCGGACGGGTCGGAGCTGTGGGTGGGCGGCCAGGCCTCGGGCTACCTCGAGGTGATCCAGACGTCGAACGGGCAGCAGGTGGGTGACATCGACCTCGGCACCGCCTACGAGCCGACCGGCGTCGCGATGACGGGCTGATCCGCCCCGCGGTCATAGACGGAGCTCACCGGCAGAGAGCCTGCGGTCGATCTCCTCGGCCACCTCGGCCGGACGGGCGGTGCCCGAGTCGACCCGGTGGCGCTCGTCGACCCCCTGGTCCTCGAACAGGGTCCACAGGTCGTCGACGACGTCGGCGTCGCCCAGGGCGCCCGCATGTACGGGCTCAGCCCGACGGTCCTGCACGCGTTGCTGGACGGTGCCGATGGGCGCGCGCAGCACGGCGTAGTTCAGCGTGATGCGGTGCGGCTCGCAGGCGACGGCGAAGAGGTCGAGCATGAAGGGGTAGAGGATGCCCTCGGCCACCGTGAAGTAACCGCCCCGCGCGAAGGCGGAGACGGCCTCGGCCGCCGCGGTGAGCACCACGCGGTTCTGTTGGTGCGCCGCGGCCTTCCACGGCTCGACGGCACCGCGCCGCAGTTTGGCGAAGAACCAGTCGAGGTCCAGACAGGCCGACGGCTCGTGCCGGTCGGCCACCAGGGGAGCCACGGTTGTCTTGCCGCTACCCGGCGAGCCCGTCAGCAGCAGGAGGGTTCCCGGTGCCATGGGTGCATCATCGCGTACGGCCCCGGTCGACCACCGTTGTCGAGCGGCGCCCGTGGAGGCGGCCGAACCGGTCAGGTAGCCTGCGCCCACGTCGGTCACTCGAAACCCCCTCATGGCGACAGCGTCGGCGGGCACGACGATGCCGGTGCCGGGACGGGAAGCGGACTAGCGATGGAGGACCGGTGCAGCCGCTTGGTTCACTTCGAGCTGGGCGACGCCACGCCCGACGCCTGCGTAGCGCGAGCCGACGCGCTGGCCGGGGCTCCGGGGGTGGATCGGGTCACATGGTGGCAGAACTGCGCGCTCGGGCGCACGGACCTGCCCATGCGCGTGCGTGACGGCGCGGCCCTCGTGATGGTCGAGGCCGGCGACGGCTTCGCCGTCCCCGAGCCCCCACCCGGAACCTCGGAAGCCCACTGCTTCCGTCGCCACCCCCGCCCGAGCCAGGGCGTCCTCACCGGTGGGCCGACCTTGGGCCTGCTCATCGTGTGGATCACCCCCAGAGCTCCGGAGCTGGCGTCCAGCCTGCGCGACTGGGGTGACTTCGTGCACATCCGCCACATCGTGGCAGCGGGCATTCCCGGGTTCACGCAGATCTCGGTGTACGAGAACGTCACCGGTGCCGACCCGCTCTACCTGCACCTCTATGAGTTCGACAACCCCGATGCCGAGGCCACCTTCTCGACCATGATCGACCACGTGGCGCCCCGCTTGGGCGGCACCGACACCGCCGCCTACGCCGAGTGGGCCGACTGCCGGCCATCGGGCGGCCGCATCATTTATTGCAACAGTTTCCGCCGGCTGGGCGAGGTGGTCGCCCCCGGGGCCTGACCAGGCCTGGCGGCGCTGAGCACTGCCTCAGCGAATGGGGCTTCCGAAGCGAATCACGTTTCCATCGGGATCGGTGATGGAGCCCTCCCGCCTGCCATAGTCCTCGTCCCGCGGGCCGTCTACTTCGATCCCCGCCTGTCTCCACTCCTCGGCCACCCGGTCGGCGTCCTGGCAGTGGATGTAGAGAAGACCATGACCTGGAAGATCATCGCCCGCAGTTTGGGCAAGGTGGATCGTGAGGTCCCGGTCCCGGTGGGCGAAGGCGTACGTGTCATCGTGGAACGACGTCGCAAAGCCCGCGCCCTCGAACCAGGTGATCGAGCGGGTCACATCGGCGACCCTGAAAATCGGATCGAACCCCGTAATCAGCCAAGTCCCGGTGATCAGTTGCAGTTGGCCGTCTCGCTGCGCATTCAATCCGGCGAGGCAGTCGTGGCAGATCGGCAGGTCGGGGTGCGAGCGCAGTCTGACCCACCAATCGACCGATGATGAGCAGCACGTGCAGATCGCAGCCATGGCCGACCAATGGTAGAGGGCGGCCTGGTCCTCAGTCGCCCCGATGAAGCCTCCGGCGACCGGTGCCGTCGTGGCGCGAGATGCTCCCGATCCGCCGTCGGCTGGTCCGGTGGGGGAGCGTGGCGTACGCGCCCCGCCTGTCCACTCCCCCGACCGTTCGAGGGCACGTCGTTCTGAGCCTGATGTCGCAGTGCAATGAGTCGGCCCCCCGAAGGGGGCCGACTCATTACCAGGATCTACTGCCTTGACTCGTGCAGAAAGGCATTACCACCGATAGAAGCGGTGATTGCCGGCGCTCTCACCACGACCCATGGCGAATCCGACAAGCCACAGGACGAGAAAGATTGCTGCGGCTATCCACAAGATATGCACCGCGAATCCGGCTCCAAAGAGAATCAATACAAGCAACAGCGCAAGAATCAGTACCACAGAACAACCTCCCTCTTCACCAAGACTCCGATAGGTTCGGAGCTTGCCTCCTAGTACGTCGAATCGACTCGACGAACAACGTTCCCCTGGCCATCGTCCACGACGGTCCGCCTCCGACGTGTATTCCCCGCCACCATGACGATGACCGAGATCACGGCGCCGACCACGCCGACAACCATCAAAATCCAGCCCACTTTGTTGATGTTGAAGCCGTGTTGGTAAGGCTCCGTGACTGCCCAATCGAGAATCGCGCCCACCGCAAAAGCGATGATGCTCACAACCAGTCCACCAGCCCCAATCATGGAGCCCCCTTTCCTCAGTGCAATGGCTGTACCCGTCGCACATGGAGTCAAACCCTTCGGCAACGTATTGCGTGAAGCACTTGGTATTTCTCTCTCTTTGCACGGAAAGCCCGAGGAGGGCGGCAAGCACATTTCGTCTGAGGCGTAGATGTTGAATGTGGAAAAAGGTTTAGATTGCCGGTACCCGGTGATCCGAACCAGGGAAAGGGGGACGGTCGATGGCAAAGAACGATGCAAAGCAGGCGAAAGGTGGTGTGAAGCCCTCCGGCGACGAGACACTCGGCGTGCGGTGGCTGGACGACGTGGTTGCCCACGACTTCGACGCCGCGCAGGCGTATCTGTCACTGAAGTTCGATGGGAAACAGGCGGCGGCTGCCATCGGACACCTTCGCAAGGCCAAGGTCACCCGTCGCCGGGCCAATGACATCTTGCGTGCTTGCAGCCTGACGGCGCTCCCTTTGGACGACCCCGGCGTGCGCCGTGACCTGCTCAAGGCCGTCTCTGGCCAACGGCTGAGTCCCGTGCTCGTCGTGTCCACCGGCGATGGTGCTGACATCGCCGACGGATACCACCGGGTCTCCCTCGCTTACCACCTCGACCCCTTCGGTGACGTCCCCCTGCGCATCGGCGTCGCTCCCGCCTGATCCTCGACGTGCTGACGAGTCGGCGCGATATTGCCGGTTGCGCTCTTTATGCCTGAGGAACGATTGCGGTGGGGACGATGCGGCGTCGATCCCCGGCCTTAACGGCCGTACCGGTCTTCGAGGCGAACGACGTCGTCCAGCTCTGTGGTACTCGCCTCCAGCACGACGCTATCCACCAGAGCGATCATCCGATGCCTGGTCCCGGGGCGGAGGTGCACCGATTCACCCGGGAGTAACTCGAACGACTCGAGGCCGTCATTTTCCTCACCCACTTCGAACAACAGCCGTCCAGACTGCACGGAGATGGTCTCTTCCTTGCGCTCGTGATATTGCAACGAGAGCGCATGCCCCTCGTCCACATGGAGCGACTTGCCGCAATACTTTCCGTCGACCAGTGCAAAGTGGATTTCGTGACCCCAAGGCTTCTCGACCCGACGAACACTCTGTACCCAATCCGACTTCGCCATGTCGGAAATCCTACTGGCCACCCGGCCGGTAATCGTCCTATCCCCCATGAGGAATGAGACGCGCTTCGTCGTTACCCAGCCATACCACTGTCGACCCAACGTTGAAAGACCTGCACGCGCTCGGGCGGCCAGGCGCCGTCGCACGGCATCGAGCCGTTCTTCACGTGCTCCAAGATGTCCGAGGCGTGAGCGCGCACATCGTCAACGGACCAGAGATCAAATGCTTTCTCCATGGACTGGCGATCGTGCGGCCGGAAGAGCGGCTTGATGTCCGTTTCGAAGCTCGGGCGCTCGTCGTCTGAAGGAGAACTCATCCGGCGTAACTTAGCCCCCGTCGCGAGGTCCGGCTCATCCCGTCAGCGGGCCCAGGTCCTGCCCTCTGGGCAGCCCTTGGCGCCGCTGCGACCTGCCTTCATACTGTGATGTGATGAACCGCGCTCCACAGCGGACCCGAGAACGGACCGCATTGAGAGAGCCCCGCAAGGACGCGGCTCATGAGTGAGTTGATGCCGGCGGCGTTCCTGGGGCATGGGAGCCCGATGAACGCGCTGGACCACAATGGCTACACGGAGGCATGGCGGGCCTTTGGGGACTCGGTGCCCCGGCCTCGTGCGATCCTGGCCGTCTCCGCACATTGGTACGTCAACGCATCGGCCGTCACGGCCATGGCCCGACCCAAGACGATCCACGACTTCTACGGTTTCCCCGATGAGCTCTTCACCGTGCAATATCCCGCGGCAGGCGATCCCGCCCTGGCCCAGGAGGTGGCCGAGGTGGTCAAGCCCACCTGGATCGGGTTTGACCACGACAGCTGGGGCATCGACCACGGCACCTGGTCGGTCCTCGTGCACGCGTTTCCCGATGCCGACATTCCCGTCGTGCAGCTGTCGATCAATGCCGAGAGGCCGTTCGAGTACCACCTCGAACTCGGCGCGAAGCTCGCACCGCTGCGCCAGCGCGGCATCCTCATCGTCGCCAGTGGCAACGTGGTCCACAATCTGCGGGGTATCGACTGGAGCCAACCCGACGGAGGGCTCGACTGGGCTCATCGCTTCGATGACGCTGCTCGGGAACACATGACCACATCACCGGCGGCTGCCCTCGGCCTGCGCGATCACCCTGATTTCAAGAACGCCGTCCCCACACCCGACCATTTCCTCCCGCTCCTCTATCTGGCCGGACTGGCCGAGGCGGCGGGATCGACCACGGACGTGCTGGTGGAGGGCTACACCTACGGATCGCTGTCGATGACGGCCTTTACGCTCGACGCCAACTGCCCGGAACGGCCCCTTTTCGCCCGTGCCGCACCGCTCCCGAGTCCTGAGCTCGTCCCGACCGACGACACCAACACGTAGCCCGCCGACACGACATGCAGTTTTCCCGTGCGTGCGTCACGTGCGGGCGTCGGCCCGACTGCAGACTGGAGAAGGTGGACAGGACGCTCGGATCGGAGGAGTGTTGCTCCATGGCCCGCTCGCCTACCAGAGTGCCCCGCGAGCCCGAAGCGAGGCATTCGGCAGAGTGGTACGGGAGTGCTTTGAGGGGCAGCCACGTGCGAGTTGGCGACCGGATATTCGTTCAGTGCGATGGGGTCCCTGCACCAGCCGACTAGAGATCTTTCCCCCCAGGCTTGAGATAGAGGAGGCGGGCGGACTCTACGTGCTCATCGACGAGGGTCCGATTGATGATTGGAAGTACCAGTTCCTGACCAGCGGTCGGGTCTCCCGAGTATCCCTAACTTCGGACTCCGGGCTCGGCATCCGCCCGCGTGGGGCTCTCGGCGTGCCCGGCAACTCGATCAGCGCGGTCAAGGAGCGGTTGAGCGCCCAGCTGACCGGCGATGGTGCGAGCTTCGCTCACCAACGCCATGGCGTCGTCCCGGTTGTCGATTCGGGTGAAGTGCTCAGCGTTGTCGAGTAGACCGTGGGCGAGGTGGTAGGGGCTGACCTCTTGCCGCAGGGCGGCAACCGCTCGAGCAAACGCCGTGCTGACGTCTGGATCGCTCCTGGCGTCAGCGATGCGGGCTCGGGCCAGATCACGCTCGGCGCGCAACAATGGTGGAAGGTGCCCGACCGGGTAGGCATCGAGGAGCGCAATGAGCTCGATCACGGTATCGATGGCGCCGATGTCGTGGGCGCTGCGGGCCGCCAGTGGCCATGCCCACCTGACAAAGGTAAGCCGGATGCCGAGGGTCGGGGCGTGGGCCAAGACGGCCCAGGCGTAATCCAGGCTGTCGGCGTATCGGTTCTGGGCCGCCGCGAGGAAGGCATCGCAGAGGGCGGTACCCGACAGGTCCTGTGGGTCCTCGCTGGCACGCAACCCCGGCAATTCGGCGTAGGCGGCGGCGTCGGCGAGATCACCGCGCAGTGCGGCGAGAAGTGACGCAATAACGCCTCGGATTCCAAGGTCGGCCAGCTGGTCCGTGTTGATCGTCTCGTGCAGGACCCGGTGCGCGTCGTCCCATTCCCCGGCAAAGAGCAATGCCTCCGCTTCGTTGCAGACGGCGTAGTTGAAAAAATCGATACTGCCGCTGTGCCGGGCCAGTGCCGCGGACATGCGGGCCGTCTCTGCGGCACCGACCGGATCGTTCGCGTTGAGCATCTCGGCCAGATTGAGCAGCGCGCGGGCCTGCCGGACGGTGTCGCCCGCCTCTTCGGCCAGCCCAGCGGCGTACCTGAGGTGGGCGACGGCCTCGGCCGTTCGGTTCGCGAATCCGACCGCAATGCCGCGGTCGGTAAAGAGATCGGCCAGGAGGCCAGCGTCGACGTCAAGAGCCTGTCCGAGGGCCAGCGCCTCGGCCGACAGTCGATCTCCGTCTTGACCGCCGGAGAAGGTCTCTACGGCGGCGAGGTGGTCCAGGGCGGTGACCGTATCCGAGTCCGGATCGGGGCGGAGTACGACCAAGGCGGCGGTGAGTGTCTCGCGGGCCTCACCGTGGCGACCCGAACGCCGCAGTGCGTCACCAGCGATCGCGTCGGTGCGCGCCGCCGCCCGGGCTTGTCCCTGCGCCGCGTACAGGCCGCTGGCGCGCCTGGAGTGGGCAAGGGTTCCGTCGACGTCGAAGGCAATCAACGCGGCGCGTGCGGCTCGTTCCCACAACCCGGCAGCGCGCAAGACCGCATCGTCGTCGGAGCCACTCTCGCCGAGCTCGGTCTGCTGCGCGGCGCTGGCATAGTTGGAAGCGGCCGACCAGCCGGCGCCGGCGCGCAGGGCTCGATCGCCCGCCCGTACGAGCATGGTGATCGCCTGGGCACGTATTTCGCCAACATCAGGGGCGTCGGGTACCGCGGCGAGAGCATCGAGATAGTGCCTCGAAATGACCTCGGCCACCTCGTCCCCGTCGGCCCGGAACACGGAGCGTAGATGTGCCGCCACAGTGAGATGTCGAGTCTTGCGGTCCCGTCGCGACATGGTGTCATAGGCGACTTGGCGCAACAGATCCTGGGAGAAGCGGTAGTCGCCGCGTTGCGGTGAAAGGCGGTCCGCACTGATCGACAGCACCTCACGGCGCAGCAACTCGGCCAAGCCTGCTCGCACGGATGCCGCATCCTGGGCGGAAACCGCCATCAGCGAATCCGCGGGGAAGGTCGTGCCCAACACCGCCGCTTCGGAAACCAGCGACCGCAGGTTGGAGTCCAGGGCGTCGAGTCGCGCCGCCAACAGAGCCCGGAGCCCGTCGGGCACAGTCAGTTCCCCGAGGTCCCCGACAAGCCGGTAGACGCCGTCACGTGGCACGACGATGTCGCGGTCCACGAGTGAACGCACCGTCTCCACGGCGAAGAGTGGGATGCCCTCGGCTTGGCTCAAGATGGCGGCGCGCGCCGCCTCGGGCATATCCGGTACCAGGGCGTCGATCAGGGCCGCCATGGACGTTTCGTCCAGTGGGTCGAGGGTCAAGCTCGAACGGTTGCGGCCGCCGCCGAACCCGGGCCGGGTCGAGTCGAGCTCCGGGCGGGTGAAGACGACCACGAAGATGGGCGAGTCCCGTGCCCAGTCGACGAGGTGGTCCATGAAGTCCAGCAACCCCTCATCTGCGTACTGAGCGTCTTCAATCAGCAGCAGCACGGGCTGGGTCTCGGCCAGGCGCTCGAAGAACACCCTCCATCCGGCGAACAACTCCTCGCGCGCCAGGGCGCCCCCCGCGTCGCCGGGCCACGAGACCCCGAGCAGACGGCCCAGGCGGGGACCGACGTAGGCGCGTTCCCCGGGGTCGGGCACGATGGCGACCAGACCTTCAGTCAACTTGGCGGCGGCGGTTTCCGCGGGGTCTTCCTCAGCGATGCCCAGACGCTGGCGGACGATCTCGGTGAGTGCCCAGAAGACCACGCCCTCGCCGTACGAGAGAGAGCGGCCCCGATGCCAATACATTGTGTCGGCCAGTCCGTCAATGTACTTCTCGAACTCCCACCCCAACCGGGACTTGCCCACCCCGGCCGGGCCCGACACCACCACCAGGCGAGGCACCCTGCGCTCGGCGCTGGCGTGGAACAGTTCCTTCACCGTGCGCAACTCGGCGTCGCGGCCGAGCAGCGGGGCCTCGAGGCCGTCGGTGCGCTGGGAACCACCCACTCCCGACAACACGCGGGTGGCCGCCCACAGGTGCATCGGTTCGGACTTCCCCTTGAGCTCGTGCTCGCCGGTATCGGCGAACCCAATCGACGCCCCGGCCAGGCGGTAGGTGGCGGCGTCGACCCACACCGCGCCGGGGTCAGCGACCGACTGGACTCTCGCCGCCGTGTTCACCGCGTCACCGGCCACGCCTTCGCCGCCCTGGCCTACGGTGACTGCCACTTCGCCGGTCACCACACCGGCACGGGCGGACAGGTCCGGTGCGCCGAGTTCGCCGCCCAGCTCAGCCACGGCCGCCACCACGTCCAACGCAGCGCGCACGGCCCGTTCGGCGTCTCCCTCGGTGGCGACCGGGGTGCCCCAGATCGCCATGACGGCGTCGCCGATGAACTTCTCCACCACCCCGCCGTAGCGGCCAATCACCGTCCGGGCCCGGTCGAAGTAGGCGGAGAGCAGCTCTCGGACCTCTTCGGGGTCTCTTGTCTCGGACAACGGTGTGAAGCCCACCAGGTCGGCGAAGAGCACCGAGCACACTCGCCGCTCGGCCACCTGGGTGCCGGCAACCGGCTCGCCGCCTTCCGGTGGTCCCGCAACCACGGCGTCCTGCCTCGCAGGTTCACGACCAGCTGTCAGGGCGGAACCGCAAGCCCCACAGAACGGATGACCAGGGTCGACAGCCGCATGACACGATGGACACGTCAGGGTGAGGGGCGTGCCGCAATCACGGCAAAACCGATTGCCGATCGGATTCTCCGACCCGCAGACCCCACACTCGACCATGGCGGTAAAACTAGCGAACCGAGTCTGCGCAGGCCCGACGGAGCGTCGAGCGCACTCTCTCATCGGCCGCTCGATATTGCTGTCTACGGCGGACCATGGCGTCGCCACGGGCTCTGCTCGTTCGGTCATGCCGCGGTGTCGTCGACGGCCCTAGCCCGTGCCTTCCAAGAGCCGGAAGGCCAGCCGCCGACCCCGGCCCTGCGTGATGGCGAGCGCGATCCACAGCCGGAACAAGGAGTCGACAAGCTCCTCCTGGTCGGCCCCGACGAAGACGGGACGCAATCCGACACCCGCGATGACGGTCTCGACCGTCTCCCGATCGGCGTCGGAACTCGAGAAGAACATGTCGGCCGGCCCGTCGTCGAAGACCGGCGACGCCATGTTCTCCCCACCGAGCGTGTTGAAGGCCCTGGCGTAGCGCGTGCCGGGCGACAGGTCCGCCCTGCTGTTGGCCACCCGCGCGCCCATCCGGTTGGTGGCGTCGATCACCAACTTGCCGGCCGGCGCTCCGGCGTGATCGGCCACCAGCTCGGAGACGGCGGCGCCCGGCAGGGCGAGCAGGACGACGTCGGCCGCCGCCAGCGCATCGGTGACCGAGGCGGTGGTTGCTCCCGTCCCCTGCGCCACGTCGTCGTCCGCCGGATGCCGCGACCCGAAGGTGACACGGTGACCGGCCGCCGCCAGGGAGCGGCCGAGCGTCCCGCCGATGAATCCCGTCCCGATTACTGCGATCTCCATGGTGCGCCCCGTCCTTCTCGGCCCGCCCATCACCGGTGGCTCCACGCCGCTTGACGGATGTGATGGTAGTGGGAGGTCCCGGACGGCGGCGCGGTGCCCCGTCGCCTTCGGGTGCCATGCTCTGGTGCACCTCGAGCGCTCGGGGGTCAGGCTGTGGCAAGGGTGGAGTTCGGGGGGAAGATCGGCCGCGACTGGCGGGATTCCGAGCCGTGGTGGCCCCCGGTGCCCACCCCGACTGACGACGCGCCGCACGTCGCGCTCGTCGTCCTCGAGGACGTCGGCTTCGTCCAGCTCGGCTGAGGCTGTCGACCGGCTGACCTCCGAGATCTGCACTCGGCCCTCGACACCGCCTTGTTGGCGTCGTCCTTCTTTCCGGAGTGGAGCGTGCTGACTATCGCCTGCCACCTGCGTTATGGGCCGACGCGCCCCTCCGCGTGACGACGACGGCGCAGCGCGGCCGCGCCGGCGCTCAGCTGGCGGACGCCACCCCGACCACCGGCTTGTTCAGCACCACCCCGCCCAGGGAGCCGTTGAACCGCGCGTCGCCGTAGTTGAAGACACCTCCGTCCGAGGCCACGATCCAATAGCCGCCACCGTCGGGCGTCGGCGCTATGCCGACGGCCGGCCGGACGAGTGGTGTCGCGCCCGCTGAGCCGAAGAAGCCGGCGTCGCCGAAGTTGAAGATGCCCCCGTCCGACGCCACCAGCCAGTAGCCCAGCCCGTCGGGGGTCCCCGCCATGCCGACCACTGGCCGGTTGAGTGGCTTGCCGCCCTCCGAGCCGTGGAAGACGGCGTCGCCGAAGCCGAAGACGCCGCCGTCCGAAGCCACCAGCCAGTAGCCGCCCCCATCGGGCGTGGTGGCCATGCCGACGATGGGCTTGTCGAGCGGATGGCCGCCTTCGGATCCGTAGAAGTGGGCGTCGCCGAACCCGAAGACGCCGCCGTCCGAAGCCACTAGCCAGTAGCCGCCGCCATCGGGTGTCGCCGCCATGCCCACGATCGGCGCGTTGAGCGGCTTTCCACCCTGCGAGCCGTCGAACGCAGCGTCGCCGTAGGTGAAGACGCCGCCGTCGGAGGCCGCGAGCCAGTAGCCCTGCCTCGATGAGGTCGCTGCCATCGCCACCACCGGTGCGTCCAAGCGGATGTTGCCCGCCGAGCCGAAGAAGGCGGCGTTCCCGAAGGTGAAGATGCCCCCGTCCGAGGCCGCAAGCCAGTACGACGAGTCCGGCGGCGCGGGCGGCGCCGGCGAGGGCGGACCCGGGATCCCAGCCGAGCCCGAGTAGGCGTAGACCTGGTCCGTGCTCGGGGCGAGCAGCAGGCCATCGCCGACCGATGGAGTCGGGAAGTGGTTTGCCTCGCTGCCCAACGCGAACGACTGCACCGTGGTGCCGGTCACCGGGTTGATGGCGTCGAGCGAGCTGTCCACGATCGACCACACGAGGCCTCCCGCCGTGATCGGCGGCCCAGGACCTCCGCCCGCCGCCGTCCAGAGGACGCTCAGTGACGGAGGAGAAGTACTGGTCTCGACCGCCTGTAGGCCGTTGTCACACGGAACGTAGACGACGGTGCCGGCGACGGCGTCGCCACCGTCGGCGTCGGCGCCCGGGCACAGGGGCGCCGACGCCAGCTGCCCGCCGATCCCGCCGAGATTGGCCTGGCTCAGCAGGTAGCCGGTCGACGACTTGCCCACCTGGAGCACCGTCCCGTCCGCCAGCACCGCCGGCGCCGTCGATCCGAGATCCTGGTCGTGCGAGTTGTCGTATTGCCATGTGCCCGGCGCGAACAGCTGCTCCAGGGTGAGCTGCGGCGACAGTTCGATGACCGAATCGCTGTCGTCGTAGGGCGTCGAGGACGACCCATTTCCTGTTGCCGCCCAGATGTTCCCGTCCGAGTCGACCTCGGGAGCCGCACCTCCCATCCAGACGGCCCCTTGGGTTCCGGCCGACGTCGCGTCGTAGGCCGTGAGCGTCCCGCCGCCCTCGGGTATCGAGACGATCCAGCCGTGGTAGGTCGAGCAGTCGCCGTCGTTGCCGCCGTAGCCCATGATCACGTTGCCATCGCTCAGGTTGAGTCCGGTGCGCTGCAGGATGGCCGAGGTGAGCTGACCGGGGGGATCGGCGTCCTGGTCCAGCTCCACCACGCCGGAGTACATGTTGAGTCCGACGAGGACGTGGGCGGGCGTCCCACCGGCCAGCTCGTCGGCCACCGCGAAGATCTCGCCGCGCTGGGCGTCGATCACCGGTGTGCCGGTGATGCCGACATCAGGGCTGATGTCCCCGCAGGGCAGGTCGCCCGCCGGCACAGGGGTCCCGAGGTGGGTGGACCACAGGATGGCGCCGTTGTCGGCCGCCAGCGCGTAGACGGTGTCGTTCTCCGTCGCTACGTAGACGCGCCCGCCGGTCTCGAGCGGCTCGCCGTAGACCTGCCCGTCCAGCGCCGGGGATTCCCAGGCGAGGCTCGCCGGCGAGAACGTCACCCCCGACGTATCAGCGCCTGACCCGAGCGGGTCTCCGTGGTACACGGTCCACGTGGTCTGCGCGTCGACGTGGGCTACAGGGGGAGGTGCGGCGGCGCTCGAGTCCGCACTCAGTCCCGCGCCGACGCCCACGCTCAGACCGAGCAGGCACCCTGCGGCCGCGCCCCTCGCCGCACCGCGGCGCAGCAGCGAGGTCAGCAACCGGGTACAGGTTGGCACGATTCACGAACGGTACCGCCTGCCCTTCGCCTGTGTCGACGGACGACCAGCGCCCGCCACGCTCCCGCCAGCGCTACCGGACCACAGGAGTGAGCCTCCACGTCGACACGCGAGAATCCGCGCCATTCGTAATCGGCGTGGAACGGCTCACCGAAATGGCTCGAAGCCGAGGTGCTGGACCCTCTTCGATTCGCTTCAGGGCAGCGCGCCAGCCTCTGCGTTGACGATGCCGGCCGCCCAGCGGTAATCGGGCTTGCCGCTCGGCGCCCGCTCGATCTGCTCCACCACGTGCAGTCGGCGCGGCAGCTTGTACCCGGCGATGCTGGCCCGGCAGTGCTCCTGCAGCGATTCCAGCGTGGGTGCCTCGTGCCCGACCCGGGGCTGCACGATGGCCGCCACCGTCTGCCCCCAGCGCTCGTCCGGCGCGCCGCACACGATGGCGTCCATGACGTCGGGGTGCGAGCGCACGGCCGACTCGACCTCTTCGGGAAAGATCTTCTCTCCCCCCGAGTTGATGACGATGGAGCCGCGGCCGAGGAGCGTGATGGACCCATCCGCCTCCACCGTGGCGTAGTCGCCCGGCATGACGTAGCGCGTGCCCTGCACCTGTATGAAGACCTCGGCCGTCTTCTTGGGGTCGTTGTAGTAGCCCTGCGGGATGTCACCCGAGCGGGCGATCTTGCCGATGACGCCCGATCCCGGCTCGACCAGCTCGAGCTGCTCGTCGAAGACGACGGTCTGGCCGAGCAGGTGCACTGTCGGGCCGCTCTTCATGGCGGTGTTCCCCTTGGTCACCACCGTCATGCCGTTGTTGCCGCCCTCCGACGAGCCGACGGCGTCGGTGATGACGATGTTGGGCAGGTGGTCGAAGAAGTCGTCCTTCACCGGGGCGCTGAACAGCGCCGCCGAGGACACCACGGCCATGAGCGAGGACAGGTCGTGGCTCGTCCCCGGGTCGTCCAGCGACTCGACCAGCGGCTTGCCCATGGCGTCACCGGTGATCATCACCGAGTTCACCTGCTCCTCGTCGACCAGCCGCCAGACCTCGTGCGGGTCGAACTTGGCCATCAGCACGATCTTGGAGCCGACGAAGCTCTGGCCCATGACGCACCACTGCGTCGCGCCGTGCATGAGGGGAGCCACCGGCAGATGGGTCATATTGCCACCGGCGCCCTTGGCCACCATGACCGCCGGGTCGGTCACCCGTTGGTTGGTCACCGGGTCGGTGCCGCCGCCCAGCGCATAGAAGACGTCCTCGTGCCGCCACACGACGCCCTTGGGCATGCCCGTGGTGCCGCCCGTGTAGAGGATGTAGAGGTCGTCTCCGGAGCGCGGCCCGAAGTCGCGCCGGTCGGACTGGCGGAGCAGCGCCTCCTCGTACTCGACCGCCCCAGGCGTCGGCTCCACCGTGGAGCCGTCCTCGATGACGACGACGTGGCGCAGCTCGGGCAACTCCGGCAGCAGCGCGGCGACGAGCGGGGAGAACTCACGCTGGTGAACGATCGCCTTCAGGTCGGCATTCGTCAGCAGGTAGCGCAGTTCGTCGTGGACGTAGCGGTAGTTGATGTTGATCCAGATCGCCCGCAGCTTGAAGGTCGCCCAGGCCGCCTCCACCCACTCGACGGAGTTGTAGGCGTAAATCCCGACGTGGTCGCCCTGTCCGATGCCACGCCCCTGCAGGAAGTGCGCCAGCCGGTTGGCTCGGGCCTCCATTTCGGCGTAGGTGCGCCGCTCGCCGTTGGCCACCAGGTACTCCCGGTCGGGGTAGGCGTCGACGGCCGCCTCGAACAGGTCGGCGAGGTTGAACTCCACGGCCCGCAGATTAGAACACGTTCTCTTTCTGTGCGGCATTCCGGTGGCCCTGGCCCCCGGACCTGCCCATTGGGCCGCCCTCGGAGCAGCGCATCGGGCCGCCCGGGGCACGGGCTCGACGTCCTTCCACGGCTGCGCCCGCCTGCCGTCGGCGATGGCGCAGCGAGGTCAAGTCCGGGGCCAGGCCGCTCGGGGTGCACGCAGGCAGCGGCACTCCGACGCCCGGGGGGCACGCCGTTTTCCTGTCGCGGATCAGCTCCCCAACGGCGCCCGCGCTCCTAGTCGAAGAGCTCGGGGTCGCTCCGCGAGATCTCGTCCCAGAGCGGTTGGAACGAGAACCAGCCCGCCCCGTGCGAGGCCGACCGGTCGCGCGTGTAGCGCGCGCCTTCGTCGGCGATGAGGAGCGGGGTCCCGGCCGCCTCCGCCAACAGCTGGGCCTGGCACGAGCGCTCCATGGTGATGAACCACCAGGCCGCTTCGTCGACCGAGTGTCCCACGGTGAAGAGCCCGTGGTTGCGGTGGATCGTCGCCTTGTGTGGACCCAGCGAGGCCGCCAGTGCCTTGGCCGCTGCCTCCTCGAGGACGATCATGCCGCCGCCCTCCTCGCACACCGTGTGGTCCTCGAAGAAGACGCAGGCGTCCTGGGTGATGGGGTTGAGCAGGCGGCCCAGGGACGACCACGCCTTGCCGTAGACGGAGTGCGCGTGTGCCGCCGCGACGACGTCGGGTCGCGCCGCGTGCACGGCCGAGTGGATGGCGAACGCGGCCGGGTTGACCGGCCGGTTGCCCTCGACCACCTCGCCGGTGTGGCTCACCAGAATCAGGTCCGACACCCGGATGTGGCGGAAGCTCAGGCCGAAGGGGTTCACCCAGAAGTGGTCCAACAGCTCGGGGTCGCGCGCCGTGATGTGGCCCGCCACCCCCTCGGAGAACCCGAAGCGGCCGAAGAGGCGCAGCGCCCCGGCCAGCTTCTGCTTTCGGTGCAGCCGCTCCTCCTCCACGGAGGCGAAGGTGGGCGGGGTCGGCACGATCAGCTCACGCCGGCTGGAGACTTCCTGGGTTGGTTCTGACATGACATCGGTCATGGCCCCAAATTAACCTCCCGGCCATGGCCCACCCAACCGCCGCCACCCGCGACATCGCCGCCCCCGCCCAGAAGGTCTGGGCGCTCGTGGCCGACCTGCCCCGCATGGGGGAGTGGTCGCCGGAGAACCAGGGCGGCAAATGGGTCAAGGGGGCGACCGGCCCCGCCCTGGGCGCGGTCTTCCGGGGCAACAACCGGAGCGGCCTCCGGCGCTGGTCGACCACGGTCACCGTGATCGCCTGCGAGCCGGCACAGGTGTTCGAGTTCGCCGTCACGGCCGGCCCGCTCCAGGTCGCCCAGTGGCGTTACGAGTTCGAGGACGCCGGCTCCGGCTGCCGCGTCACCGAGTCGTGGCTGGACCAGCGCAAGCCCTGGTTCACCTTCGTGGCGCGGGCCATGGGCGACCACAGCGGGGAGCACGCCCAGACGGAGATGGAGGCCACGCTGGCCAACCTGGCGGCCGCTGTCGAATAGGCCGCGGCTACCTCGGCCACTGCGGGGGCCACCGCCACATCCGACGCCAGGCTCAGCTCTCCAGACGCCGCACCACGTGGTCGGCCGCCGCCACGTCGCCCGGGCCGCCCCGCTCCCGCAGGCGCGCCACGACGGCCAAGCGGTGCGCCTCGTCGACGTTGCCGCCGTACTTGAACTTGGCCGACACCCGCTCGACCCGGATCTCGATGCCGAGGATGCCGCGCAGCTTGGCCGTGTGCGCCTCAGCCGGGTCGCCCACCTCGAGCTCGGGTTGGAACACGGCCAGCTGGCGTCGCAGGATGGCCGCCACCGTCCCCGGCGCCGTCCGCTCGTCGTGCACCACCGCCGTGCCGACCAGCTGCACCGCCCCGTAGTAGGTGGTCGGGATGCCCAATGCCGGGTCCTCCGCGTCGATGGCCTTCCAGGCCGACGGTATGAAAGCCCAGTCGTCGGCCACGCTCAGGACGACCCGCGGGTTCTCGGCCAGCGCCTCGAACACCGGGTTGGCCCGCACCAGGTGCAGCCACACCGTGGTCCGGGCTAGCACGAACTGGGTCGGCACCACCACCGGCACCTCCCGGTCCGGCGCGCCACGCGCCACCAGGTGCCCGAAGGGGTGCGCGGCGACGAAGGCCCGCCATTCCTGGTCGCCCAGCGTCGCGTCGACCGGGGCGATGAACATGTCCCAGTCTGGCCCAGGCCGGCCGGCTGCCCGCTCAGTCCGCCGCCGCCTCCATTGCCTCAATCGTCTCGGCCCGATGGCGCTTGTAGTCGACCTTGCCGTTCGGCGCCCGCCCGATGGTGGTGACGCTGCGCACCCGGCGCGGCGCCTTGTACGAGGCCAGGCGTTCCTTCACGTGCCCGATCAGCTCGGCCTCGTCGGGCACCGGCGCCCCGTCCGCCGGCTCGACCACGGCCACGATCTGCTCGCCGTAGGTCGGGTGTGGCACGCCCACCACCACGGCGTCGCGCACCGCCGAGTGCGTCTTCAAAGCCTCCTCGACCTCCTCGGGGAAGATCTTCTCGCCGCCTGAGTTGATGCAGACCGAGCCCCGGCCCAACAGGTGGATGGTGCCGTCGGCGTCCACCTGGGCGTAGTCGCCCGGGATGGAGTACCTGACCCCGTCGATCTCCTTGAAGGTCCGTTCCGACTTCTCCGAGTCCTTGTAATAGCCGAGCGGGTTGCGCCCGCCCAGCGCCAGGACGCCGATTTCGTCCGAGCCCGCCGCCACCTCGCGCCCGTCCTCGCTCAGCACCTTGACGGCGGGACCCAGCGTGAAGGACGCCGTCTTGGCCGCCGCCCCGCCGCCCGAGACGGACATGCCCATGCCCAGCGCCTCGGACGAGCTGAAGGCGTCCACCAGGAGCATGCCGGGGTGGTGGGCCAGCAGCGCCTGCTTGACCGGCTCGCTCCACATGGCCCCCGACGAAATGACCATGACCAGCGAGCTGAGGTCCCAGGCACCGGGGTGCTCGTCCAGCGCCGCGATCAGTGGCCGCGAGAACGGGTCGCCCACGATGACCAACCCGTTGACCCCCTCGCGCTGGACGGTGTCGAGCAGCTCGACCGGGTCGTACTTGCGAGACTCGAGCAGGCAGATGCGCCCGCCCTCGGTCAGCACCGTGTTGGCGGTGAAGGCGCCCGTCCCGTGCATGAGCGGGCAGGCGGGCATGAGGACGGCGCCGCCCGGGCTGGCCGTGAGCGCCGCCCGCACCCCCTCGAGCCCGCCGTTGACGTCGTAGTGGCGCACGCCGCCGTCGATGAGCAGGGCGAAGAGGTCGTCCTGGCGCCACATGACCCCTTTGGGCATGCCGGTGGTGCCGCCGGTGTAAAGCATGTAGAGGTCGTCTCCGCTGCGTCCCCAGGGTGCGCGCACCCGGCCGATGGCCGACTTGACGGCATCCTCGTACGGCGTGGCCCAGTCCGGGCACGGCCCCGAGCCGTCGTCCACCCACAGCCAGCCCTTGACCCCGGGCACCCGGTCGAGGATCCGCTCGATCCGGTCGGCGAACGAGCCGTGGAAGGCGACCGCCACCGCATCGGCGTTCTCCCACAGGTAGCTGAGCTCCTCGTCGCCGTAGCGGTAGTTGGTGTTGACCGGGACCAGCCCGATCTTCATGGCGGCGTACGTGGTCTGGATGTACTCGGGGCAGTTGTACAGGTAGACCGCCACCTTGTCCTGCTGCGCCACCCCGAGGTCGAGCAGGAACTGCGCGATGCCGTCCGCCCCGGTGTCGAACTCGGCCCAGGTCAGGTTGCGCTCGCCCTGGGTGACGGCGACGAGATCGGGCTGGATGTCGGCCACCGCCTCCCAGACGTCTGCGTAATTCCAATCTGTCATGTCGCTCCATTCGCCCCCGGTGGCCAGCCGGCCACCACGCGTGCACCGCTCCTCGTCGACCGCCGACAGCCGCCGGCCCCCCGCCCCGTACCGAAGTGCGTGATGCGAGACGGTGAGAATACGCTCCCGCCGTGGACCTCGGCCTCCCCGGCGACGACGACCCCCGTCGGCTGGCCGTCCGGGCGTGGCTGGGCGCCCACCGCCACCCCACCGGGCGCCAGCTGGCCGAGGCCGGCTACGTGGTGCCCCACTGGGCGCCGCCCTTCGGCCTCGACGCCGATCCGCTCACCCAGCTGATGATCGACGAGGAGCTGCGCGCCGCCGGCGTGCGGCGCCCGATCAACCCCATCGGCATCGGCTGGGCCGGCCCCACCCTCATGTACGCCGGCACCGACGAGCAGAAGGAGCGCTGGCTGTGGCCCCTGCTCAGCGGCGAGGAGTTCTGGTGCCAGCTCTTCTCCGAGCCCGGCGCCGGCTCCGACCTGGCCTCCTTAACCACGATGGCGGTGCGCGACGGCGACCACTACGTCGTCAACGGCCAGAAGGTCTGGAACAGCTACGCCCACATCGCCAAGTGGGGCATCTTGCTGGCCCGCACCGACCCCTCGGCCCCCAAGCACTCGGGCATCAGTTACTTCGTCTGCCCCATGGACGCGCCCGGCATCGATGTGCGGCCCCTGGTCGACATGACCGGCGAGCACGCCTTCAACGAGGTCTTCTTCACCGAGGTGCGCATCCCGGCCGACCACCTCATCGGGCCCGAGCACGGGGGCTGGGACCTGGCCAAGGTCACGCTGGGCAACGAGCGGGTGTCGCTCTCCGGGGAGGGCGCGCTGTGGGGCATGGGCCCGACGGCCGACGACCTGGTCGACCTCGTCCGGGCCGCCGGCGGAGCTCCCGACCCGACCAGTCGCGACCGCCTGGTCGACGTCTACATCGAGAGCCAAATTCTGCGCGTCCTGCGCCTGCGCATGGTGTCGGCCGTCCTGGCCGGCAAGCAGCCGGGGGCCGAGGCGTCGGTACGCAAGGCCATCGCCGACGCCCACGGCCAGCACGTCATGGGCGTCGGCCGCGACCTGGCCGGGCCCCACGCCATGCTGGCCGGCTCGAGCCCGGTGGGCGGCTGGGGCCCCGACGGGGCCGTCCAGGGCGATCACACCTGGTCACGGGGTTTCCTCTACGCGCCCGCCCTCACGGTCGGGGGCGGCACGGCCGAGGTGCAACGCAACATCGTGGCGGAAAAAGTTCTCGGTCTGCCGCGAGATCCCTGACCCACCGCCGTTCCCTTCATGACGGCCACGCCTCCTTCGGCGCGGCCGGCGCTGGAAAGACAGGCTCGCCTCGCCGGAGAGCCAGAGAGCGGGAGGTTCCATGCGGAAGGCGCTTCGTTCCGGTGTCCTTGCATTCCTCGGCCTGGCGGCCACGGCCGCCCCGGTCCTGGCCTCCGCCGCCGCGGCGCCTGCCGCGTCGGCGGCGCCCACCCATGCGGCCAGCCACCACTACGTCCCGGGGCTCTACCACGAGCCGGTCATCGGCAAGCACGTGCTTCCCGGCCTGGGCTCGTACCTGGGCCTGGGCGACAACAGCGTGCGCCACGCCACCGCCGTGTCGTCCTCTAACTGGTCGGGCTACGCCGACGTGAGCGAGACCTACAACTCCGTGTCCGCTAGCTGGACCGAGCCGACCGTGAACTGCAGCAGCGGCACGTTGCTGGGCAGCCTGGGGAGCGGCCTGCTCGGCGGACTGAGCGCAGGGTCGCTGGGTACGGTCGGGACAAGCCTGCTCGGTGGACCCAGCGCGGCGGCGGCCTTCTGGGTCGGCCTCGACGGCTACAACTCGTCCAGCGTCGAGCAGCTCGGGACGGACTCGGACTGCGACGGCAGCACCCCGACCTACTACGCCTGGTACGAGATGTACCCCAACCCCTCGGAGGACCTCAGCAACCCGGTCAGCCCGGGCGACTCCCTGACGGCGTCGGTGGTCACCAGCGGCAGCGACTACACGCTGTCGATCAAGGACAACACCAAGGGCTGGAGCTACTCGACGACGCAGTCCGGGGACTTCGACCGCTCGTCCGCCGAGGTCATCGCCGAGGCGCCGGAGGAGTGCACCGAGATCCTCTGCTCGGAGATTCCGCTGGCCGACTTCGGGCAGGTGAACTTCACCGGCTCTGCGGTGTCCGACTCGTCGGGCACCAGTGGCGGCCTCTCCGCCTTCCCGGCGGACGAGATCACCATGGCCAGCAGCACCGGCACAACCGAGGCGACACCGAGCAGCCTCAACGACGCCGGCGCGGACTTCTCCGTCACCTGGAACAACTCATAAGGCCGCGGTAGACGCACCCCGCGTGGCGCTCGGCGCGCGCGGTCTCACAGCATCCGACCCTCAGCTGAGCGGGCTCTACAACCCCCCGGGGACAGCGGCCCGGCGCCCGCCAGCTGAGGGGTCGGCCCCGGGCTCGCGGTCTGCCGCTCAGAGCTCGAGTGGCCCGGCGTGGGCGAAACCCTGCCGGACGCCCTGCCCGGCCCGCGCGATCAGCTGCTCGGGCTCGTAGAGCATGAGATAGGCGTTGCGGGCGTGGTCCCGCGACCGGTTCCGGAAGACCAGAGCCAGCTCGGCCGGGTCGTCGGACTCGTCCTCGTGCACGAACACCTCGAGGATGGGGGTGTTGGTCATGAGCTGCGCCATCATGATCCCGGTCGACGCCTCGTGGGCGCACACCTTGTCGACCTTCTCCCGGCCCGGCATGCCGAGGGCCACCACAATGCGGCAGCCGTCCTCTTCGATCAGCTTCTTGGCCTGCACGGCCAGGTCCTTGAACCCGGGCACGGTGCGCCGGACGGTGGTGAAGCGGGTGCCGTAGCCCGGGCACTGCGCCAGCTCTTCGAGAGCCTCACCGCCCATGTCGTAGCGGGCGAACATGGTGTCGACCACGCCGATCAGGTCCATGCCCCATTCTCGCGCATTGGCCCCGGTGCTCCCGCGGCGTCCAGAATCGGGGCGTGAGCGGACCCACCCCCACCTCGGCGTGGGTCGAGCGCGACGCCGCCGTGGTCTGGCACGGCTTCAGCCAGATGGCGACCTACGCCGACAACGCCCCGCTGGTGATCGAACGGGCCGAGGGCCGCGAGCTCATCGACACCGCCGGCCATCGCTACCTCGATGCCATCTCCTCGCTCTGGGTCAACACCCTCGGCCACCGCGTGCCCGAGCTCGACGAGGCCCTGGCCGGCCAGGCGGGACGGGTGGCGCACTCCACCATGCTGGGCCACGGCAACACCGTCGTGGTCGAACTGGCCGAGGCGCTGGCCGGCGTCGTCCCCGTCGACGATGCGCACTTCCTCTTCGCGGCCGACGGCGCCGTCGCCGTGGAGCAGGCGCTCAAGATCGCGTTCCAGTACTGGGTCAACCGGGGGGTGCCCGGCCGCACCCGGTTCCTGGCGCTGGGCGACGCCTACCACGGCGACACCATCGGCTCGCTCTCGCTCGGCGACGGCGGCGTGTTCAGCGCCGTGTTCGAGCCCCTGTGCTTTCCCGTCGTGCGCAGCCCCGGCTACGCGGAGGCGGGCTGGAGCGCCAAGGCCTGCGCGGCCATCGAGGCCCACGCCGGCGAGCTGGCCGCCGTCGTCCTGGAACCGCTCGTCCAGGGCGCGTCGGGCATGCTGTGCGCCGAGCCGGACGACGTGCACCGGGTCGGCCGGGCCTGCCGTGAGGCCGGCGTCCTCTTGCTCTGCGACGAGGTGGCGACGGGCTTCGGCCGCACCGGCACCCTGTTCGCCTCCGAGCAGTGCGGCCTCCGCCCCGACCTGCTGTGCCTGGGCAAGGGGATCACCGGCGGCTACCTGGCCCTGTCGGCCACCGTCGCCTCGGGCGAGGTCTTCGCCGCCTTCCTGGGCGACGATCTCGGTGCCGAGACCTTCTACCACGGGCACTCCTACGGCGGGAACGCGCTGGCCGCCGCCGTGGCGCTGGCCCACCTGCGCCTCGTCACCGCCGGCGACGTGCTGGCCAACGTCAACGAGCGTGCCGCGCAGCTGGCGCCGTTGCTGGCCGACCGCGTCATTCCCCGCGCCGAGGTGCGCGCCGTGCGCCAGCGCGGCCTCATGGTCGGCATCGAGCTGGCACCGCCCGAGCCCGGGCTGCGCTGGGGCCGCCGGGTCTGCGCCGGCGCCGTGGCGCGGGGCGTGTTGCTGCGGCCGCTGGGAGACGTGGTGGTGCTCATGCCCCCGCTCACCACGACCGCGGCCGAGATCGTCCGCATCGTCGAGGCGCTCGAGGGCGGCCTCGACGACATCGCATGAACGGGATCGTGTGAACGGCACCGCGCCCGGCGGCGTCTGGCCGGACCGCATCCAGGCCCAGCTGGCCCAGGTTGTCGACGAGGGCCGTTGGCGCCACCCCCGTACCTTCGACGCCCGCGGCCCGGTGGGCACGCTCGACGGGCGCCGCGTCGTCTCGTTCGCGTCCAACGACTACCTCGGCCTCAGCGCGCACCCCGCCGTCGTGGCGGCCGCCCACGAGGCGTTGGAGCGCTACGGCGCCGGCGCGGGCGCCTCGCGGCTGGTCACCGGCAGCCGTCCGGTGCACGCCGAGCTCGAGCGCGCGCTGGCCGCGTGGAAGGGCACCGAGGGGGCGGTCTGCTTCCCGACCGGCTTCGCCGCCAACCTGGGCGCCCTGAGCACGCTGGGCGGTCCCGGCGTGCGCGTCCTCTCCGACGAGCTGAACCACGCCAGCATCATCGACGGCTGCCGCCTCTCCCGTTCGGCCCTGGCCGTCTACCGCCACCGTGACCTGACCCACCTGGAGGAGCTGCTCGTCGGCGGAACCGGCACGCCCACGCTGGTGGTGACCGACACCGTCTTCTCCATGGACGGCGACGCGGCGCCGCTCGACGAGCTCGTTCCGCTGTGCGCCCGCCACGGCGCCCTCCTCGTCCTCGATGAGGCCCACGCCGTCCTCGGCCCCCACCTCGCCGCGACCCACGACGGCACCATCGTGCGCGTGGGCACGCTGTCCAAGACGCTGGGCGCGCTCGGAGGCTTCGTCGCCGCCGGCCGCGACGT
>DATNLP010000327.1:0-11572 GCA_035602795.1 Acidimicrobiales bacterium
GCCGATGATCTCGTCCAGCTCGTCGTGGTGCTCGCGCCGCGCCGCCACTTCGGCGAACCGCGGAACGCGGCCCAGTTCTTCCCGGCCCATCGCGCCGGCCAGCGCCCGCCAGGCCGCGTCGTCCCGGACGGAGATGGCCAGCCACTGCTCCTCGCCGCGGCAGCGGTAGAGCCCCTGGGGAGCCCGCCACGGGTCCCGATTGCCCCACCGCCGTGGGGCGACGCCCAGCTGGCAGTCGACGAACACGTCACCGAGGTGGTTCAGGATGTTCTCGCTCTGGTCGAACTCGACGACCTGCCCGCGACCCGTGCCCTCGCGGTAGCGCAACGCCGCCATGACGGCGAAGGCGGCGCCCGGCCCCGAGGCGGCATCCATGTACGTCGTCCCCGGACTGGTCATGAGCTCGGAGTCCAAGGGCCCGCACAACCACAACATGCCCGTGAGCCCGTCGAATTGTGCGCCAAAGCCGGTGTAGCCCGCCCACTCGCCCGTGAGCCCGGTGGCCGGCATCTGCACGACGACGAGGCGGGGATTGCGTGCCAGCAGTTCGCTGGCGTGCAGCCCGATGCGGCTCAGCCCTCCGGCCCTGAAGTTGTCGATGAAGACGTCGGAGCGGTCCGCCAGTTGCAGCAGGAGCTCTCGACCTTCGGGACGGCGGGTGTCGATGGTGCACGAGAGCTTGTTGCGGGCGAGCGAGTTGTTCATGGCGTGGCGGTTCCAGGGCCGATCGGGTCGATCGGGTACGCCCGGGCCGTACATCGAACTGAAAAAGCCCAGGTTCGCAATGGTGGGACGGGCCTCGTATCCCTTCGTGGTGGGCGGCAGCACCCATGGGTTCTCGATCCGTATGACCTCGGCTCCGAGGTCGGCGAGCAACAAGGTGGCGTAGGGGCCCGACCACACGGTCGTCATGTCGATGATGCGGATCCCGCTCAGGGGCGGCGTCGGAGCCGAGGCGGCACTCGACGGCTGCGCCGGCGACGCCTGCGGCGACCCGCCCGGCCACGTCGCCGCCTCGTCGTCATGCTGGCCCAGGCCCGGAGCCAGGCGGCGGAGCGACCAACCGCCCTCGGCCAAGCGGCACGGTGGCCCGGGAAGGTCGATCGCCCCCGCTGCCGGGTCATCGGTGTGCCTCCAGAATCCGCGCTGCGCCAGGTGGTCCGCCCCGAGAACCTCCGACGGCGAGTTCACGCCAGCCAACGGCCACCCGCCGCGTTGCGCCTCGGCGGTCGCCTGGGCCCGGGTGCGCGCCAACAGCCACGGATAGAGCGCCGCGTCCATCGCTTCCTTCGTCTCGCCTCGCTCGAAGGCATCGGGACGGGCGAACGCCGCCCGCAGGGCGTCGTCGTCGAGGACGTCCAGGAGTTGTCCCAGCTGCTGAGGCGTCGACATCATCGCCACGTAGCCGTCCGCACACGGGTGGACCCCGCCCGGGATGAGCGTCTCCCGTGCCGCGTCCACCAGGCTCGGGCCGGGCGCGCCGTCCCGGTACTGATGGGCGAGCAGCGTGGTGGCCCGGGCCGGCAGCGTCGCCAGGGCCTCCAGCGCGGCACAGTCGACGAAGCACCCCGCCCCCGACGACTCCGCGCTGAGGACGGCCGCCAGGGCGCCCAGGGCCGCCATGTTGCCCACCAGGTGGAGGCCGAGATGACCGGGCAACCGGACCGGACCGTCGTCGCTGCGGGGGCGGACCAGGGCATCGCTCATGGCCTGCACGACCAGGTCCGACCAGGCGTACCCCGCGTACGGGCCGGTGGCGCCGAAGCCGCTGATGCTCACGACCGAGAGCCGCGGCCAGCGCTCGTGCACGCCACTCCAGGTCAGGCCCCAGGTGCGGAGCCGCCCGCGTCCCGTTTCCTCTATGACCAGATGCGCGCCGCCGACGAGGCGTTCCAGTCGTGCGCGACCGTCGGGCGCCCCCGGATCGACCACCGTGCTGCGCTTGTTGGTGTTCAGGTGCACGAAGGCACCGCCTCGGAACAGGCCGTCCGCATCGCGGGCGACGCTTTCTCGGTGGCGTAGCTCGTCGCCGTCGGAGGCTTCGACTTTCAGCACATCCGCTCCGAGGTCGGCGAACAGCTTTCCGCAGTAGCTCCCCGCGATCCCCTCGGCCAACTCCACCACGTTGATCCCGCTCAGCAGCTGGCGCATCGTTGCACCTCCCTCGACCGGGTCTCACGTTCCGTCGCCGTGCGAGCATGGTAACGGCGCCGTCGTCGGCGAGTGTCTCGGTGCCGCTCCATCACGCGAGGCACATTTGGCGTTCGATCGCCATGTGGGTGGGCTGAATACCCTGTTCAGTGCGCCATTCCGGTTATTTGGGCATCTGCCCAGCAAGCCGTCAATTCTCGCGGTAGCATCTCGCAAAGGGTGCGGCGCAGGCCGATCCTTGGTTAGGGGAGGACCATGACTGAGGAATACATGTCCGATGCGTTCATCTACATGCGTGAGAGGCACTTGTCCTACCCGGTGTTCGATGCGGACAACCACATGTACGAGAACACTGACGCCTTGACGAAATTCATCCCACCGGAACACCAGGGCCTCGTCAAGTACGTCGAGATCAACAATCGCACCAAGGTGGCGTTCAAGGACAAGATCAGCGACTTCATTCCCAACCCGACCTTTGCCCGCGTGGCGCCCCCCGGTGGATCGGCGGCGGACCCTCAGCACCGGCGAGGCATCCCCTCGGTCGATGCCTTCTTTGACCCCGAGCCGCGGCTGACCCTCATGAAGGACATGGGGATCGACCGGTCGATGATCTGGCCCACCCTGGCCACCGGCGTGGAGGAACGACTGGCCAGCGACCCCGATGCGATTCAGGTCGTCCTCCGCGCCTTCAATCGCTGGATGCTCGAGCACTGGACGTACAACTACGCCGATGCCATGTATCCGACGCCCATGATCAGCCTTTCCGTCCTTGACGATGCCGTCAAGGAGCTGGAGTTCGTGGTCGAGCACGGCGCCAAGTCATTCCTGCTGCATACGGCGCCGGTGCCCACCTGGAAGGGGCGTCGCTCCTTCGCCCTGCCCGAGTTCGATCCGTTCTGGGAAGCGGTCCAGGAGGCCGACATCCTGGTGGGCATGCACCAGACGGACTCCGGCTACCAGCGCTACACCAACGAATGGGAGGGTTTCGAAGGCAGCGAGTTCCGGCCGTTCGACAGCGGCATTCCCGGGCTGAACGGGTCACCGGGGTTCCTCTCCCTGGCGTCACACAAGAGCCCGATACGTGACGGGGTCGCCTCCATCATCGGCCACGGCCTGGCAACACGGTTTCCCCGCTTGCGTTTTGCGCCCGTCGAATTCGGCACGGAATGGGTTCGCCCGCTGATCCATCACATGCAGGTGGTCTACGAGCAGTCTCCGGAGATGTTCGAGGAGGAGCCGTTCAAGATCTTCCGACGCAACATCTTCGTGCACGCATTCCAGGAACCCGACCCGGCCGGACTGGCGGACCTGATCGGGGTCGACAACGTCATGTTCGGTTCCGACTTCCCTCACATGGAGGGCCTGGCCGACCCCCTCAGCTACTCGGAGCTGGTCGAGAAGACCATGTCCCCCGAAGACACCGCGAAGGTCATGGGCGGGAACCTGGCCCGGATCATGAAGGTCTGATCCCCGGGCCACGGCATCGGCTCGACTCCTCACCCCTCGGGCCACGGGCGCACCCGACAACACGCATGAAGACAGGCACGATCGAACCTCGGGCCACCCGAGACCTAGGAGCTTGGCCAGACGAGCTCCAAGTTCTGCACCATTCGGAGCCCCGGTGGGTACTCCAGCTCGATTCCGGGCTTGAGCCCGTAGTCGGGAATGCGACGGTGCCACTCCCGCAGGGCGATCCGAAGCTCCCGGCGCGCCAGGTGGGAGCCGAGACACCGGTGCACGCCGCCACCGAAAGCCAGGTGGCGGTTCACCTCCCGATCGAAACGCACGTCCATGGCGTCCTCGAACTCGTTGGGATCCACGTTGGCGGCGCCGATCGACACGAACACGATGTTTCCGGCCGCGACCGGGCAGCCGGTCACCACACTGTCGGCGGTGGCCAGCCGCGCCGTGCCGGCCACCGGGGTCTCCCAGCGGAGCATCTCCTCGACCGCCTTCGGGATCACCGACGGGTTCTCCACGATCTGCTGGCGGTGCTCGGGATGCCGGCTCAGGTAGGCGAAGAAGCACGTCAGCGAGTCCGTGACCGTGTCCAGTCCCGCGATCAGGAAGAGAAAGCAGATGTCGAGGATCTCGTCACGGGTCAGCCGCTCGCCGTCGACTTCAGCTCCGAGGAAGCCGGTCAGGATGTCCTCCTCGGGTTGTCGCTGCCGCTCGTCCAGGATGGCGTTGAAGTAGGCGTAGATCTCCGTGCCGGTGTCGGCGCGGAACTGCAGCTCGTCGTCGGGGCTCAATCCGCCGCCGCCCGGGCGCATGATGCCGTCCTTGAGGCGGAGAAGGGTGTCGAGCTCCTCCCACGGCAGGCCCATCAGTCCGAGGAAGACCGCAGAGGGAAACGGTACGGCCAGCTCCTCCGTGAAATTGCAGGAGCCTCTGTCGATGAAGGCATCGATGAAGTGGTTCACCCGGGACGCGACGTCATCCTCAATTTCGTCCATCCTCTTCGGGGCAAAGAGCGGATCGAGGATCCGGCGATACTTCTTGTGCTCCGGGGGGTCGACGCTCAAGGGAATGAGCGGTCGCACGTTGCCCAGCTGGACGATGTCACGCGAGGTGTAGGTCCCGGGGTCGCGCAGCACCTCGTCGACGGCAGCACGGGTCGCCACAATGGTGAAGCCCTCGGCCGGCGTGACCACGCCACCCATCTCGATAAGCGCCCGGTACTTGGGCTGCGGGTCGGCCAGGTCGAAGAGATCGTCCATCCCTTCCTCGTTGCCTCGGAACACCGGGGACGAGGATTCCGTCTCGTTTTCTGGCGCCTGTGCCATGACACTCCTTCTGTCGAGCAACACCACCGAAGCCACGCGAAGGCCACTGCGGTCCTTCCGGCCGGTGAACGTTGCCGGTCCCCTGCTCCGACAGATCCCGTTGTATCACATCAACATGCGCGCGGCTCCAGCCGCGCCAGAGCGGCTGCCGACGTCGACAGTCGTGTTCGAAAGGGGTACGCACACCATGAGGGAGTTAGAAGGCCGCGTCGCCATCGTCACCGGAGCGGGGCGCGGCATCGGCCGCGAGCATGCGCTGCTGTTCGCATCCGAGGGGGCCAAGGTGGTGGTGAACGACCTCGGCGGGAGCACGGATGGCGCCGGGGCCGACACCTCGCCGGCTCAACAGGTGGTCGACGAGATCGTCGCTGCCGGGGGTTCGGCCATTGCGAACTTCGACGACGTCGCCGACTGGGACGGCGCCCGGAGCATGGTTGAACAGGCGGTCGACACCTTCGGAGATCTGCACGTGCTGGTCAACAACGCCGGCATCTTGCGCGATCGGATGCTCGTGAACATGTCGGCCGAGGAGTGGGACGCCGTCATCCGGGTGCACCTGAGGGGTCATTTCTGCCCCACCCGCTGGGCGTCTGCCTATTGGCGCGAACAGTCCAAGTCGGGTCGAGAGGGCAAGCGTTCCGTGATCAACACCTCGTCGGCGTCAGGCCTCTTCGGCAACTCCGGACAAACCAACTACGGCGCGGCGAAAATCGGCATCGCCACCTTCTCCATGATCGCCGATGGCGAACTGCGTCGCTACGGCGTGCGTGTCAACGCGATCGCCCCGGCGGCGGCCACGCGCCTGACCAGCGGTCTCAGTCCGGAAGTGACCGAGCCTCCGGGCGAGGGTTGGTCGCCCACAGGCCCGGAGAACATCGCGCCCTTTGTCGCCTACCTCGCCACTGAGGATTGTCCGATCCACGGGCGGATCTTCCTGGTGGCCGGAGGTACGGTCCGCTTGTTCCAGCCGTTCTCGATCATTGACGCCATTGAGAAAGAAGGGCTGTGGTCAGTGGGCGAGCTCAAAGCGGAAGCGGCACGGTTCGCCGATGTGCCGTTCAATCTCAACAACCCCTACGAAGGCCAGATGGGCTGATGCAGCAACGCACGAACAAGGAGGAATAGGGCATGGCGGAGTACAAGTACGTCAAGTACGAGACCGTCGACGACGGTCGGATCGCGCGCATCATTCTGAATCGCCCGAAGGCCCGCAATGCCCAGCACCGCGGTCTTCTCGTGGAGCTCCACGATGCCTTCATGACGGCAGAAGGTGACGACACGGTGCGCGTGGTCATTCTGAGCGGCGCCGGTCCGATCTTCTCGGCTGGTCACGACATGGGCAGTGCGGAAAGCCTGGCCGAGCGCACCCCGGGTCCCGATCTGCACCCCACGTTCGAGATCAACGGCGGCACCCGACTGGGTGCGGAGGGCCGGATGCTGGGAGAGTGGCACTACTTCTTCCAGAACACCCTGCGCTGGCGGAATCTGCGCAAGATCACGATCGCCCAGGTACAGGGAACGGTGTTCGCCGCCGGACTCATGCTCATGTGGGCGTGCGACCTGATTGTGGCGGCGGACGATGCGGCCTTCGCCGACGTGGTCGGCACCCGGCTGGGCATGTGTGGCGTGGAGTACTTCGCCCATCCGTGGGAGTTCGGGCCGCGCAAGACGAAGGAGCTCATGCTCACGGGCGACTCGGTCAGCGCGGAGGAGGCGCACGCCCTTGGCATGGTCTCGAAGGTCTTCCCCCTCGACGAGCTCGAGACGCGCACCTTGGAGTTCGCGCGCCGCATCGCAGCACTGCCGACGGTGACCGCGCTGTTGATAAAGGAGTCGGTCAACCAGACGGTGGACAACATGGGCTTCTACAACGCACTTCAGTCCTGTTTCACCCTGCACCAGTTGAACCACGCACACTGGGCCGAGATCCACGAGAACCACTACCCGATTGCCCTCCCCGAAGACGGGTTCGCCGATTGGCGCTCCGCCCCGAAGGTTGCTCCAGCCGTCATGGACCAGGTCAGGGCTCCCGACCCGGCGTCGAACTGATCATCGGCGATGGCAGTGCCGGACTATACGTCCGAACCCATTAGTCCTGTCAGAACGAGGTAGAGGAGGAACACATGTCGGAGGAGCAGCTGCCCGTGATAAAGACAGAATTGATCGCCGAGGTGGCGCTCTCGGCCAAGACGTTCTGGGACCTCGAGCTGACATCCGGTCTCGATGCCGGTGACACCAGCCTGCGGGACCCCGAGAGCGGGCACGTCTACATACTGCCCAGGCCCGATCCGGAGCGACCGTTCGCCAATTGGAGCCAGATCGGCGAGAACGACGTCGTGGTCGTCGACCGAAATGGTCGGGTCGTCCTCGACAACGGGATGCAGCCGACGGTCGAGCTGCGGACGCACCTCGGCATCTACGACGCTCGCCCCGATGTCGACGCGATTGTGCACAGCCACGGGGAGTGGTCCCAGATCTTCTCGATCATGCGCTGGGACATCCCTACCTACACCTCCGAGACGTACCTCGTGGCCGGCCTCGGGCCGATCAGGTGCGCTCCGTCCGGAGGAGTAGCGACCGAGGCGGTCGCCCGAGAGGCGGTCGAGGCGCTCGGGGGACGTTCCAAGGCGGCCTTGTTGCCCTCACACGGAGCGGTCTGCGTGGGCAAGACGTTCGAAGAGGCGTTCCACGTGGCTCGAATGGTCGAGCGGGCGGCGCGCCAGGCCACGTTCATCCGGCTGCTCGGGGGTGCACCACAAATGACCCTGCGCGACCTGATGAGCCCGGAGAGCTACCAGAGGATGGAGGACGCCGCACGGGCTGCGGGCGAGTCCGTCGAGGACATCCTGGCGCGGTCGTTGTGATGGTGGACGGACAGCCCGAGAAGACGGTAATCCCCGGAAGCACGCCTCGTTACGCGGTCAGCAGTAGGCAACCGGCGATCGGCCCGCCCCCGTTGGACACCACGGCCACCTCGTGTCGACCCGGTACCTGGCGCGGCCCGGCCTGGCCGCGCAGCTGAACGCACGCCTCGTGCAGCACCCAGTAGCCGTGCATCCGGCCGGCGGACAGCTGTCCGCCGTACGTGTTGAGCGGTAGCTGGCCGTCGAGTGCGATGCGCGTGGCGCCCTCGAGGAAGGAGCCGGACTCGCCGTCACCACAGAAACCCAAGGCCTCCAGCCAGGCCATGGTCAGGAAGGTGAAGCCGTCGTAGAGCTCGGCAAGGTCGACGTCAGCGGGCTTCAGGTCGGTGGCTCCCCACAGCTCGAGCGCGGCGTCGCTGGACGCCATCTTCGGGTAGTCGGGTCGCTGATCCCAGCCTCCGGCACCCTCTGAGCCACCCACAGAGTTCACGCGGACCGGAGCGTCACAGGCGTCTGCATGCGCGGCGCCCGAGACCACCACCGCAATAGAGCCGTCGACGGGCACGTCGCAGTCGAGGAGACCGAACGGCTCGGAGATCATGCGGGCGGACAGGTAATCGTCCATGGTGATGGGGTCCCGGTAGGCGGCCCTCGGATTGAGGGCGGCGTTGCGCCTGCTGTTGATGGCCAGCCAGCCGACCTGCTCACGAGTGGTGCCGTAGAGGTACATGTGGCGCCGCAGGTGCATGGCCAGCCAGTTCGCCGCCGAGTACGCGTGCATGGTGAGGATGCGCGAGATGTCGCGCATGGACTCGGGCATCTCTCGGCGGCCCTCCCCCTCCTGCTGGCCGCCGGCCTGACCGCCGAGCATGTGGACGGTGCGGTACACGAGCACGTGACGGGCGCGGCCTGAAGTGACCGCCTCGCAGGCATCGACCACCGGGGTCAGGAGGCCATAGCGCCCGAAACCGCCCTGGACGGCCCAGCCCGGGGTGAGGTCGAACCGCTCCGCCACGAGGTCCACCGGCGTCTCCCCCAGGCTGGCGATGCCGTCGATGTCCGAGGGGTCGAGGCCGGCATCGGCGATGGCCTCGCGCGCGGACTCGAGCGTCAATTCCATGCCCGGTACGCCTGTCTTGCGTCCGATCCGTGAGATGCCGATGCCCGAGATGACGGCACCTTGCGCGAGCTGGCCCTCACTCATGCGGCCGTTCCGGTGTCAGGCTGGAAGAGCGGGACGTAGGCCTCGCCCTGCTGCTCGAAGACGACCCGGACCGCCAGCCCGATGTCGACGGACTCGACCGGACAGTTCACGATGTTCGTCGTGAACCGCAGGCCCTCCTGCTCGAGCAGCTCGACGATGCCGATCACGTAGGGCACGGGGACCTCAGGGTGGTAGCGATGGTGGTTGACCGTGTAGGTGAACACACGGCCGCGCCCGCTGAGCGGCCTGTAGGCAGCAGATCCGCCGCAGGTCGGACACGTCAGCGTCAGCGGGAAGACGAAGCGCTCGCAGGTGGCGCAGTAGGGAAGCCGCAATTCACCCAGGGCGCCGGATGTCCAGAACTCCCGGTTCTCGTCGTCCAGGGGCGGGACGATGCGGGCCGGTCCACTCACCATGGCGCGGTGAAGGAAAGTAATGGCCTCACGTGCATGCCGCACCGTACATCTCGGCGCATCAGCCCTGCATCAAGTCAGACTTGCATTCTCGAGCACGAGGGCGACCCCCTGGCCCGACCCGACACAGACGCCAAGGACGCCGTAGCGCACCTGACGCACGTTCAGCTCGGTGGCCAATGTGAGGACGTAGCGGGTGCCCGATGACCCGAAGGGATGGCCAATGGCTACCGCACCGCCGTTGGGGTTCAGGCGATCGTCGGGCACCACGAAACCGTCCAGCTGGTTCGGCAGCTCGCGCAGCACGCCGAGCGCCTGGGCTGCGAAGGCCTCGTGCACCTCCCACACATCGACGTCCGTCGGCGCCAGTCGGGCTCGCTGCAGAGCCTTGGCGATGGCGAAGGCGGGCGCGATTCCCATGAACTGGGGATCGAGGGCGTACGTCGCCGAAGCCACGACCCGGGCCAGCGGGGTCACGCCAAGGGACTGGGCGGCCTCAGCGGAGGCCAGGACGACGGCTGACGCGCCGTCGCTGAGGGGCGACGAGTTTCCTGCCGTCATCTGCGTGGTGTTGGGCTGGGGCGCGAGGGCGGCCAACCGCTCGGCCGTGGTGTCGCTCCTGATCATTTCGTCGTGCTCGAAGATCCGACCGGGTGCCGTCCTGGTGCCGGGGATCTCGATTGGGTGGATCTCGGCGGCGAATCGACCGGAATCACGGGCGGCGGCGGCGTGGAAGTGGGAGCGCAGCGCGAAGGCGTCGATCTCCTCGCGGCTCAGCTCGTAGCAGTCGGCCACGTTCTGCGCCGTCTTGATCATCTCCACGTAGGCGTTGCGGGCGAGGAGAACCGGGTTCGGGGGCCCGCCGGCCCCCGCCCACATCGTGTCGAGCAGCAGGACCGGTCCCCGCGGGCTGAACGGGGCGTCGCCCTTCATGTTGGCCCACCCCGAGCGGGACATGGACTCGACCCCGGCGGCCAGTCCGACCCCGAGCTCGTCACTGCGGATGGCGTGGGCGATGGAGATGGCGCCGGTCAGCGACGAGGCGCAGAAGCGGTTGACGGTGACCGCGGGAACCGAATCGGGGAACCCGGCGGCCAGCGCACCCCAGCGCGCGATGTCCCCCATGCCTTCGTGGGCCACGTTGACACAGCCGGCCGTGATGTCTTCGACCCGGTCGAGGGGGACCCCCACGCGCTCGCACGCCGCCACCATCGTCTGGCCGAGCAGGTCGTCGGTCCGCAGGTGCGAGAGCGAGCCGCCGTAGCGGCCGACGGGAGTCCGCACGCCGCCGAGGATGAAGGCGTCGGTCACGATGCGAGCGTTGCGTCGAGCGTGATCTCGGGGACGCCGGCGAGGGCGCGGCTCACCGGGCAACCCGCCTTGGCTTCCCGGGCGTGCTCGACGAAGGCGGCCTCGTCAATACCGGGAACGGTTCCGACGGTCACGAGATCAATTCTGGTGATGGTCGGAGCGCCCTCGACGAGGCGCAACGTGACCGTGGCGTCAGTGTGCACCGAATCGGGCGGACTCCCGGCCTGGGCCAGGATGTTGGAGAGCGCCATGGAGAAGCAGGCCGCATGGGCGGCGGCGATCAACTGCTCAGGGTTCGAGCCGGGCCCGTCCTCGAAGCGGGACTTGTAGGTGTATCCCCCGCTGATGGTGTCACCCGCCGTGAACGTCCCGGTACCCGTGGGTACATCGCCCTTCCATTCCGCACTTCCCTTTGCCGGCATGTCAGCCTCCTTGGTTGCTCACGAGATGGTTTCGGTTCTAGTCGGCGCCGGAGCGATCCGATGCGCCCGATGCCGGATCTCCCGTAGGTAGCGAGAGCCGCGGCCGCCGGTCCTGCAGTTTGACGGCGGCGAAGACCGATCAGCTCGCGGCACGACCCCGTGATCCCGTGGATTCGTGTTGTCGCCCCTTTGCGGCCGTCCCGGAGTTCGGTACGCTCCCGTCCCGTGGCTGAAGGAAGACGGCGGGCTGCCGAACTTCTCGTCCAGTGCCTCGAGCACGAGGGTGTCACCTGTGTGTTCGGCATCCCCGGGGAAGAGAACATCTACCTCACCGACGCGCTGTCGCGGTCCACCATTCGCTACGTCCTGGTCCGCCATGAGCAAGCGGCGTCGTTCATGGCCGAGATGCACGGCCGACTCA
>DATNLP010000347.1:0-8581 GCA_035602795.1 Acidimicrobiales bacterium
GGTCGCAGTTGCATGTCCCAATTCCGTCACAACGCCGAATTGGGCACCCCCGTGTGCCTGACTCTCTCGGAGTGGATGACCGCGAAGTAACCACCGGTCAAACTTCAGGTGACCCGAAAACTGAACCTCGCTCCCCGCCACTACGATTGACGTGCGTGGCTGGTACCCATCGAGCGCGACCGATCCCTCGTCCGCTTGTAGAGGACCTCAGGCTCCTTGGGGGCCGTCCGGGACCAGTCGAGGACCTTCGGTGAGCGATCAGCTGGCATCCTCCGGGACGACCACGAACGGGAAACAGCCGGTCAACCCTGATTCATCACCGGGTGTCGATCAGACCTCCCAGCCCCTCAACGGCAAGTCAGTGGAGGAGCGGCTCGATGCGCTCAAACGGACCATTCGGGACTGGGATTGGCGGTCCGCCGGCCTCGCAGCGCATGCAGATTCCGTCGACGAGCCAAAGGCTGAGACCGCGGCGCCGCATACCGCAGCTGCGCAGCCCTCCGGGCCCGAGGACCTGGGACCCGCGGCAGGTCCTCGGCCCTCAGTCCGCCCGACCGCTGACGACCTCGACGCAGTCGTGCTCACGTCGGCACCACCCCGACACGCCAAGGCCGAGCCGTTCCCGCCCGGGCAGCCGTTCGGCGCACCCCCGCCGACGCCAAACCCGCTCTCACCCGAACCCCAGACCCGTCCCGATCCAGACTCGCCGCCAAAGGCAGACCTGCCGGCACCAGGCGTCGGCACGATCGCCTCGTTCGGGGGGAACGGCGAAACGGTCGCCACCGAAGACCTCCGGCTCGCACAGCCGGACGTCGCACCCCGGGAAGCGCCTGTCCCACAACCACCCCAGCCCCGAGCCACCCTGCCTGATCCGGTCCCGCCGTCTCAGGCAGACCTGCTGGCGGCGGGGCTCGTCACGTCGCCATTAGAGGGTCCAGGGAACATAGCGACCCAGACGCTCCCAGTGTCACCCAATGCTCTCGAAGGCCAATCAACGGAGGTATTCCCGTTCCCGGCCGCCGAGCCCCGTGCCGCCCGCCTCAAGTCCAAGCGCCGGTCGCGCGTAAGGATCCTTTTGCTCTGTGTGGCGGCGCTGGTCGTGGTGCTCCTCATCATCGGCGGTATCCAGCACTTCTCCAGCAACAGCCAGAACTCAGGCTCAGGAACCACGACTCCGACGGTCGCGACCGGGCCGACCGTCCACGCCATCCACCCGTTTCCGCTTACCAGCGCGCAACTGGTCCAGTACAAGCAGTATGCAGGCAGCCTGGACAACGCGAACACGGTGGTGACGCATGGACTGGCCGGAGTGGGCAGCGCCCCCACGGTGGCGGAGCTCGAGCCCGTGACCTCTGCTTACGTCACGGCGCTGAACAACTACAACATCGAGCTCGCATTCATCAAATGGCCCACCACCATGCAGGCCGAAGTCAAGGCCGACCAATCGGAACTGGCTCTCATGGCTGGCTACTTGAAGGACGTTTCGGTCGTCAGCCCCGAGCAGATGGGCGCGTGGCTCGCCCAACTGAATTCTCGAGCTGGCCAAGTCCAGTCCACCGACAACGTCGTCCGCCAGGAACTGGGCCTACCCAAGAACACGTCGTTCCCGTAAACGCTCGCGACCTCAAACGCCGCCTGAGTGACATCTCATCGGTGGTTTGCGGGTCACCGCGGCGCCTGCTGACGCCACGCCGTCACCCTTGACCCACCTGACGAAGTTCCGAGCCGTTCGGGTTCTGCAATATCGGATCGGTATCTCAACGAGCAGCGCGGCGGCGTTGGTAGACGAGGGTGAGGCCGAACACCATGAGCGCCGCACCAGGCAGCAAAATGGCCTTGGACACCTCCGGGGCTCCCGTGGAGGGCTGCGCCGGTCCCCAGTCGGGCTGGTCGTTGATGATCCCGTTGCCCTCGGTCGACAGACTGACGTCCTGCGCGCTCGAGAGCGACTGACCCATCCCGTCGATCATTCCGGTCCACGTGTTCGTGCCCTGCCCTGGCTGCACGAAAGCCACGTAGTTACCGTCCGGTGAGTACACGGGCTCCGTCGACGACTTGCGCGATCCGCCGGTGCCGACCTGGCTCGGCCACAGCGGCGTGACGGTCGTGGTCCCCGAGGTGATGTTCGTCATCTGCCACAGGGTGTGGTTGGTGCCACCCCGGGTCGAGTCGAAGACGATCTTCGTGCCGTCGGGGCTCCAGTCGGGGTTCTCGTCCTGGTACGTGCCGGTGGCGTCCGTCGTGCTGGTGAGCGAGTCGATGGCCTTCGCCGACAAGTCGGTGTCGGTGACCCCGTTCTGCCCTGCCACGGCCCCGCAGGTATTGGTGGGCGACGTCGACGAGGGGGCAGGGAGCCCGGTCACCAGATGCAGATGGTTGTCGTTTCCCACGTAGAGGAGCTCGGTGGAGTTGACCGGGTTGAAGAGGACCCTACTGGCGCCACCGTCGGTGTTGACCGCCGACAGGCCGACGGCGGGGTGTACAGGGTGCACACTGTGCTCGCCGGGCTTGACGCCAGGGTGTCGAGGCTGTCGATGCTGACGTCGTTGCGGTTGAACACCACCGTGCGCCCGTCCGATTTGACCGAGGGTGCGTAGTCGTCGTTCGACTCGCTGCCCGAAACCTGCGAGAGTTCCGTCGGTGACCCCGGCGGTTCGGGCGAAGCCGTCGATATGTCATAGATCACCCAGACGCCGTTCGAGTCGCGGTTGCTCGAGAAGAACACCGTCCCGCCACCCGGCGCGTAGAAGGGCTCGGAATCGATGCCGGCACCGCCGCCACCGTCGGTCAGCCCCGTCGTCGCTGCCTGGTCACCGGACGCGTTCCCGAGCCCCGACGCCTGACTGTTGACCTGGAAGATGCCGCCGAACGATCCCTCGTTCAGTCGGGTCGAAACGAACGCGCTGTCGCCGTTTCTGCCGGTGAACGCGGCGTGTGCCGGCGCGGCAGTCGTGATGGCGGCACCGAAGGGAAGCAACACGATGCCCGCGCCGATCATCCCCCGCTCGAGCAGTCTCCGCGACATCGACCGACGGCCGCGTGCCGCCAGGGCACTCCGACTCTGACCACCAGGTTGCTTTCTGCTGGAACAGCTGAGGGTCATTGCGACTCCAGTCACGCCACCTCTTGGATCGATTGCACTCTCCGTGCATCCATCGAAGGGACCGGAGAAGCGCCACTCCTGCACCGGACCGGCTGAGTATGGGCGCAGTGGTCACGGCCGTCAACAGCCCTCTTCGAATCTCGTAATCTCCACGCGTCGAATGTGACAGCACTTTGAACGATCAAGACGATTGCGCCGGAGCGACTCCCGCGAGACCGGAACGTCAGGGTGCAGGTGATCAGGTTCGCGGCTACATGAGTTCCGGGGAATCCCGTAACCAACACGAATCCCCCGGAGATCACACACTGTTCGCCGAGTGATCGCCCCACGGGGCCGCAACGCCGCAGCTGTCGCGGTGATTCAGCCGATCAACCGAACTCCCGCACGATGGCCACCATCTTCTCGCCGCACTCGGTCGGGTTCTGGGCCACTTGCACGCCGGCGGCGGACAGGGCCTCCATCTTGGCCTGGGCCGTGCCCGACGAACCCGAGATGATGGCGCCGGCGTGGCCCATCTTGCGGCCGGGGGGCGCGGTGACGCCGGCGACGTAGGCCGCCACGGGCTTGGTCACGTGCTCCTTGATGAACTCGGCCGCCCGCTCCTCCTCGGAACCGCCGATCTCGCCGATCATCATGACGGCCTTGGTCTCGGGGTCCTCCTCGAAGGCGCGCAGGCAATCGATGAAGTTGGTGCCCGGGACGGGGTCGCCGCCGATGCCCACGCAGGTGGTCTGGCCGATGCCCTGCTGCGACAGCTCGTGCAGTGCCTGGTAAGTCAGTGTGCCCGAGCGCGAGACGATGCCCACCGGTCCTCCCGGTAATGCGATGTCGCCCGAAGTGATCCCGATGTTGCACTTGCCGGGGCTGATGATCCCCGGGCAGTTCGGCCCCAGCAGTCGTGCGTCCGGGAATTCCTCGACCAGGCGGTTGTACGCCACCGCCTCGTCCTGGGCCGGGATGCCCTCGGTGATGCAGACGATGAAGGCGATGCCGGCCTCGGCCGCCTCAATGATGGCGTCGGCCGCGCCCCGCGGCGGCACGCTGATGAAGGAGGCGGTGGCGCCGGTCTCCTTCACCGCCTCGGCGACCGAGGCGTAGACCGCGATGCCCTCGATCTCCTCTCCGCCCCGCTTCGGGTTGGTGCCGCCCACGATCTGGGTCCCATAGGCCTTGTTGCGCAGGCCGTGGTAGAGCCCCTGGCTCGTCGGGCTGATGCCCTGGATCACGACCTTGGTCGTCTCGTCGACGAAGATGCTCACGTTTCTCTGTGTCCTCTCGGTCCGGGTGGGTGGTCGGGGCTAGGCGTGGGCCAGCGCCACGGCGCGGCGGGCGGCGTCGAGCATGGTCGGCTCGGCTATGAGAGTGTCCGACAGGTGGTCGGCCAGCAGCGCCCGGCCTTGGTCGGCGTTGGTGCCGTCGAGGCGCATGACCACGGGCGAGCTCAGCGCAACCCGGCTCATGGCCTCGATGATGCCCTTGGCCACCTCGTCGACCCGGGTGATGCCACCGAAGATGTTGACGAAGATCGACTTCACGTTCGGGTCGGCGTTGATGGTCTCGAGAGCGGCCGCCATCACGTCGGCATTGGCTCCGCCGCCGATGTCGAGGAAATTGGCCGGTTCGCCGCCGACCTGGTTGACCACGTCGAGCGTCGACATGGCCAAGCCGGCACCATTGGCGATGATGCCGACCGTGCCCGACAGGCCGATGTAGTTGAGACCCCTTTCCTTGGCCATCTTCTCGCGGGGGTCGATGTCGGAGTCGTCCTCGTACTCCTCCCACTCGGGGTGGCGGAAGGTCGCGTTCTCGTCGAGCGTGACCTTGGCGTCGAGCGCGTGCACCTTGCCCTCCGGGGTGAGGATGAGCGGGTTGATTTCGGCCAGGTCGCAGTCGCCTTCGACGTAGCAGGCGTAGAGGCGCACCAGCAGCGTGGCCGCCTGCGCGCGCGCCTCGGGGTCGAGCTCGGCCCGGTCGACCCACTCCTGGGCCTCCGCCTCCGAGAGGCCCTTGACCGGGTCGATGTGGATGCGGGCGATGGCGTCGGGGTTGGTCTCCGCCACCTCCTCGATCTCCACGCCGCCTTCGGCCGACAGCATGCCCAGGTGCAGCTTGGCCGGGCGGTCCAGCGTGAAGCTGGCGTAGTACTCCTGGGCGATGTCCGACGCGTGCTCTATCCAGAGCCGCCTGACCACGTGACCCTTGATGTCGAGGCCCAGGATGTTGCCGGCGTGGAGGCGCACCTCGTCGGCGTCGGCGGCCAGCTTCACGCCACCCGCCTTGCCGCGGCCGCCCACCTTCACCTGGGCCTTGACCACCACCGGGTAGCCTGCCGCCTCGGCCTGCTCGACGGCCTCGTCCACCGTGTCGGCCACCCCACCCGGCGAGGTCGGGATGCCGAAGCGGGCGAAGTACTGCTTGCCCTGGTACTCGTAGAGGTCCACTTTGGGTGCTTTCTCCTTTGTCGGTGGTTCGGTGTCGCGGGTCTGGGTCGGTGCAGGTGGCTTTGTGATGCTCGGGCCGGCGTGAGCGGCGGGCGGTGCCGTCGGCGGGATCAGGCCTCGACGGCCTCCTCGCGTGCATCGAGGGTCTCGGCCAGCCAGTGCCCGATGGACTCCAGCGGAGCGCCGGGAGTGAAGACCGCGGCCACACCCTGGTCCTTGAGGACCGGGATGTCGGCCTCCGGGATGATGCCGCCGACGATGACGAGCACGTCCTCGCGCCCCGCGTCGGCCAGGAGCTTCACCACCTTGGGCACCAACGTCAGGTGGGCCCCCGAGAGCAGGGACAGCCCGACGGCGTCGGCGTCTTCCTGCACAACGGCCTGGACGACCTGCTCAGGGGTCTGGTGCAGGCCGGTGTAGACCACCTCGAAGCCGCTGTCGCGCAGCGCTCGGGCGATCACCTTGGCCCCTCGGTCGTGGCCATCGAGCCCGGGCTTGGCCACGACCACCCTGTAGGGACGTTTCATGACTGCTCAAGGATACGGATGCCCTGGTCCCGACGCCAGACCGCAAGTCCGAGGCCTCCCGTCCGGCCCGCCGCCCATCTCCACCCCCCGACGGCGCGGCGGTTCGGCGTTGCCCCCGGTCGGAGGCGAGGCGCGGGTGCTCCGCGGACCACCGTCTCCCCGTCGACCCTGCCACGCCGGCCGAGGCCCCTACGTGGGGGGTCGTGCGGCCCACTGCCTGCACCTTTCACCAAAAGATCTTCCTCGCTTCACCGAGGCGTCACAGAGGGTCGGGCACACTTTTCCCTATGGAGCGGGAGCCAATCGACGGGGCTTCCGTGCCCTGTCCCATTTCCTCCCAATTCTCTCGGTCTTGTCGGCTGGGTCGGGCCCTGTCGCTGGCCGGGGCCGGCTTCATCGGCTCCCTCGCCCTCACGTCCTTCGGTGCCGCCATCGTGCCCGCGACCGGGGCCGGGGCGAGCAACCCGGCGTCGCTCAATTGCGGGACGCTGGAGATCCTCGGGACCGACGGCAACACGTACCAGTTCAGCGAGTTCACCACGGGCAACGCCACCCGGGGCCCCAACATCGACGCGGGCGGAGCCGTCGCCTACGGCGGGAACCTGGCCGCCAACAACTTCACGGTGGCGCAGAACCTGAGCCCCTTGGCGACGACCTCGCTGACGGCGCTCGTCGGCGGCAACGAGTCGGGACAGTTCAACATCCAGAAGGGCAGCGTGGTGGTGGCCGGCACGGCCAGCGGTCCGATCAACCTCAACGGCGGTACCGGGACGACCAAGACCGTGGGCGGTGGCGCCGGGACAATTCCCTTCAGCTTCTCGTCCATCGGGACCGCATTGGCCGGCTGCTCGAACAACTACGGGCCCAATGGCACCACCACGTTGGGAACGGTCACCCAGCTCAACCCGGGCTTCTCGACCCTCGGCTTCTACGGCACGGGTCAGACCAACGTCTTCGACCTCACCACCGATCAGCTGGCCGGTGTGCAGAAGATCGACTTCAGCGTGCCCGCGCACTCGACCACGCTGGTTGAGCTCACACCGTCGACCGACTTCAGCGGTTCGCTCAATCTCGCGGCCATCAGCGGGAACATCTACTACGGCTGCCCCACTACGGCGCCCGGTGCCGGCAACTCGCTGTGGAACAGTGGTAACTGCGGGAGCCAGCCGTCGGCCAACGAGAACACCACGACCATCGACGTCGAGCGTGACAACACGGTCTGGAACCTTCCGCCGAACTCCTTCCCGGCCAGTGACACTCTCACCGTCGAGGGGTGGCAGGGCACCATCGTGGCTCCCGATCAATCGGTGACGCTCGACAGCGACGGCCAGTTCGACGGCAGCATCTTCGCCGCCTCCATCTCCGGCGGCGAGCAGACGAACGACGACCCGTTCGGCGGCACCATGCCCACCTGCTACGACCCGCTGCCCGCGGCCCTCGGCGAGGGTCTGCCGATCGCCATGGGCGGCCTCGCCCTGTTGGCGCTCGCCGGCGTCGTGCTGTACCGCCGGCGCCCCTCTGCCGTCATCGACCCCTCGACGGGGGACTGAGCCACCCGCCCTCGGGCGAACGCCCGTGGCAGACAGGACGGGGCTCAGCCGGCGGATGCGGGCGCCGGTTCACAGATGACCACGGGGATGTCCCTGGCCGTGTTGCGCTGGTAGCCCTCGTAGCCCTTGTAGACCTGCACCAGCTGCGGCCACAGCGCCGCCTTCTCGTCGGGTGAGGCGGTGCGGGCGGTCATGGGGGTGGTGCGGTCGCCGACGGTGATCTCGACGTCTGGATGCGCGACGAGATTCTTGTACCAGATGGGGTCGTCCGAGTAACCGCCCTTCGAGGCCACCAGCACGACGCGGTCCTCCGCGTAGAGCGGCGACGTGAGCAGCGTGGAACGGCGCAGGCCGGTCTTGCGCCCGATGGTGTGCAGCTCGACCGGCTGCATGCCGGCCACCTTCTTGGGGAAGCGGCCACCCGTCAGCGCAAGCAGGGCGCGATGCGTGTGCTCGAGCACCCAGGCCCCCGCTTCGATGCTTCGGTCACCCATGGTCAACCCGCCTTTCTCGTGCGCCAGCCGCCGCGCCAGCGGAGAGTGTACGGGGTCTCGTTCCGGCGAGACCAGCTCCGTCCACCGGAATCAGGCCCGGTGCAGAGGCGTGGCCGACAACAGCAGGTTCTTCTTGCCCACCGAGTCGAAGTCGACCGTGGCCTGGGCCCGTGACCCCTCGCCCTTGGCGCTGATCACCACGCCGCTGCCCCAGTGGTCGTGCACCACCTCGTCGCCGGGCTGGAGCTCCAGGTCCTCGGCGCCGGTGCTCCCCCGCTGGCCGGACTTGGCAGCGGCCGAGCGGGCGGCCAGGGGCACGGCGGGCGCGAAGGTGGCGCCGGGCAGGTGCTCATCGGCGTCGTAGCCGGTGCCGCGGCGTGGCGAGCCCAGGCCCACGTCCTCGACCAGATGGCTCGGCACCTCGGTCACGAAGCGGCTCGGCATGGCCGGCTGGGTGCGGCCCCAA
>DATNLP010000372.1:0-4632 GCA_035602795.1 Acidimicrobiales bacterium
TCGTCGACGGTCAGCGCCACATCATGAGCGACCCGCCACTGGTTGTGCCGGTCCAGGAGCTCTTCCCGGGTATGCAGAGCGACCTCATGCTCGAGAAGTTCCACGAGGTGCTGCGCAAGTACCGCGCCACCCTGCCCACCGACCGCAAGCAGCTGCTCGAGCAGTTCCGGTTCACCGAAATGGCCCGCAAGGTCGTGGGTGTGGGCAGCGTCGGCACCCGGGCCTGGATCCTCCTCCTGGAGGGCCCCCGCCCCGACGACGTCCTGTTCCTCCAGGCCAAGGAGGCCGAGGCGTCGGTGCTCGAGCGCTTCACCAAGAAGAGCGCCTACAACAACCACGGCGCCCGGGTGGTGGCCGGCCAGCGCGTGATGCAGGCGGCCAGCGACATCTTCCTGGGCTGGCAGCGCTCCGATGGCGTCGACGGCGTGGCGCGCGACTATTACGTGCGCCAGCTGCAGGACTGGAAAGGGTCGGTCGACATCGAGTCGACCATCCCGGCCGGCATGCGGGCCTACGGGGACCTGTGCGGCCGCACCCTGGCCCGGGCCCACGCCCGCTCCGGCGACCGGATCGCCATCGCGTCGTACCTGGGAAACAACGGAGAGTTCGAGAAGGCGCTGACCCGCTTCGCCGAGACCTACGCCGACCAGAACGAGCGCGACTACGAGGCGTTCGCCCGTGCCTGCAAGAAAGGACGGCTGCAGGCGGAGCAGGGCATCTGAGAACGGGCTGAGTCAGGCCCGGCGCAGCCCCTTGGGTGCCGCCGCGCCGACGGGAGATCGGGTCGCGGCGGTGGTTACCCAGTAGTAGGGGCGACGCGGAATCGTGCGACGCGCGCGCGGCCACCATCGATTCGGGCCGAGTGGCGCGCCGATCAACGCGAAAGCGGTCGGCTTTGGGACCTTCGACTCTTTTCCGGTGCACGTGGTCACTGCGATGGTTATGGTCACTTCACCTAGGCCTTAACTCGCCGGGCTCTGGGGTCGGGCGATTCCGTCCTCCGGGGGTCCGGGAGCTGGCCGAACGACAACAAAGGAGTTTGCATGCTTGCCTCGAGTTACCAATACCCGATTCTCGATTTCTTCTTGACGATGCTGTACTTCTTCCTGTTCGTCATCTGGATCTGGCTGCTGATCATGGTGTTCATCGACATCTTCCGCAGCCACGACATGAACGGGTGGCTCAAGGCACTGTGGGTGATCTTCATCATCATCTTGCCGTTCCTAGGTGTGTTCGTGTACCTGATCGCGCGGGGCGGCAAGATGCACGAGCGGGCGGCGCAGGAGGCGGCGCAGCAGCAGAAGGCGTTCGATACCTACGTCAAGCAGGCGGCGGGGAGCGCCGGTAACTCCACGGCCGACCAGCTGTCCAAGCTGGCCGATCTGAAGTCGCAGGGCCTCATCACCGACGACGAGTTCAACGCAGAGAAGGCCAAGGTCCTGGCCAGCTGAGTCCGGCCGGGAGCACGGGTACAGACGTCAACATCCACGCGGAGCACGAGCAGAGGAGTTGCCATGACCATCGGACCAGTCAGCTACACGGTGATCGCCTTCCCGGGGAACCGCTTCAACGGCAACATCACGCCGGAGGTGGCCAAGCTGATCGCCAACGGCACGGTACGCATTCTCGACCTCGTGTTCGTGGGCAAGGACGAGGCCGGCGACACCATCAGCTTCGAATTTGACCAGATGGACGAGCTGGCCGACTTCGGCGACCTCGACGGGGAGGTGGGCGGCCTGGTCAACGTGGAGGATCTCGAGCACGTGGCGGCGAACCTGCCCGAGGGGTACTCGGCGCTGGTCATCGTGTGGGAGGACCTGTGGGCCGTCCCGCTGGTCGAGGCGGTGCGAGCGTCGGGTGGCGTGGTCATCGACTCGGCGCGCGTCCCGCACGACCTGGTCGAGTCCGCGCTCGACGAGCTGGCCCAGGCGCTCAAGAGCTGAGCCGGCGAGCCCCGGCGGGAAGATCATCGAGGAAGGAGCAGAACATGCCATTGGGACGACGTCCGGTGCTCCGGACGGTGGGGAGAACAGCAGTGATCGCCGGCACGGCCTCCGCGGTGGCGGGCGGCGTCAACCGTCGCCAACAGCGGAAGTACGCGCAGCAGGACGCCGCGGCGCAGCAGGAGGCCGCAGCCGCCCCGCCACCCGAGGTCGCCGCCGAGCCGGCGGCTGGGGCGGGCTCGGACGAGCTGATCAACAAGCTGAAGGAACTGGCCAACCTGAAGGACCAGGGCATCCTGACCGAGGCCGAGTTCAACGACCAGAAGGCCAAGATTCTGGCCCAGATGTAGAGGCCGGCCCGCGGGGCCCGTCATGCCGCTTTTCGCTTCTGTGTGGGTCGGCCGCGCCTGATCTCGGCTGTGGATTTGAGGGTGACCGCCTAAAACATCCTTGACACCTGGGTTGATCCCTGCTGCTATTTGCCCGGGAACGCGCGGCGCCCCCTTCCCCAGGGCGCTCGCCAGACGGGAGGATCCATGAGCACATCTGCCTTCGTCAACGACGACGTCGCCCAACTGCACAAGCTGGGCTACGCCCAGGAGCTGCGGAGGAGGATGGGCGGGTTCTCCAACTTCGCCGTCTCGTTCACCATCATCTCGGTCCTCTCAGGCTGTCTCACCCTCTACTACTTCGGCATGACGTACGGCGGCCCCGTCGTCATCGTCTGGGGTTGGATCATCGTCGGCCTCTTCACGACGATCGTCGGGCTGGGCATGGCCGAGATCGCATCGGCCTACCCGACCGCCGGCGGCCTCTACTACTGGTCGTCCAGGCTGGCCGAGAACAACTCGGCGGCCTGGAGCTGGTTCACCGGCTGGTTCAATCTGCTGGGGCAGGTGGCCGTCACGGCCGGCATCGACTTCGGGTTCGCCATCTTCTTCACGCTCTTCTTGAACCTGACGACGAACTTCCCCGACACCACGGGCTGGATTCTGACCGTGTATGCCTGCGCGCTCGTCGCGCACGGGCTCCTCAACAGCTTCGGGGTACGCCTCGTTGCCTTCCTGTCGGACGTGAGCGCCTGGTGGCACATCTTGGGCGTGCTGACGATCGCCGTCGTCCTGTTCTTCGTTCCCAGCCACCACGCGTCGGCGTCCTTCGTGTTCACAAAGTTCGAGAACGAGTCAACGCTCGGTGTGCCCTGGTTCGTCTTCATGATCGGGCTTCTGATGGCGCAGTACACCTTCACCGGCTACGACGCCTCGGCCCACATGTCCGAGGAGACGCATAACGCCGACATCGCGGCGCCCAGGGGGATCGTCAGCTCCATTGTCATCTCCCTGATTGCCGGCTGGATCCTCATCCTCGCCATCACGTTCGTGATCCCGACCGACCCCAAGGTGTACGCCGCGGTGGCGGCGCAACAGGCGGCCCCCGTGCTCATATGGGAGGCCGCCCTCTCGAGGGTCGGCGCTGAGCTCCTGTTACTGATTGCCGTGGTGGCCCAATTCTTCTGCGGCATGGCGTCGACGGCGGCGAATTCCAGGATGTTGTTCGCGTTCTCCCGTGACGGCGCCGTTCCCGGCCACCGTCTCTGGCACCGGATCAACCCGCGCACGCGGACGCCCACCAACTCCATCTGGTTCTGCGTCGTCTTCGCCTTCCTGCTGGCGGTACCCGTGCTGTGGAGCAGCGTGGCCTACGCCGCTGTGACCTCGATCGCCACCATCGGCCTCTACATCGCGTACGTGCTGCCGACGCTGCTGCGGCGCATCAAGGGCAAGAGCTGGCAGGGCGGTCGGTGGTCCCTTGGCAAGTGGAGTGCGCTGGTCGGGTGGGTCGGCATCATCTGGGTAGCGTTCATCGCCGTGTTGTTCATGCTGCCCGAGGTCAACTTCAGCACCATCAACCGGGACAATTTCAACTACGCCCCCGTGGCGGTGGGCGTCGTCCTGCTGTTCTCCGGCGGCTACTGGCTGATCAGCGCCCGCAAGTGGTTCACCGGGCCGCGGTCGCAGGGCGACGAGGATCAGCTGAAGAAGATCGAGTCGGAGTTCAGCAACATCGAGCGCGAGCTCGAGGAGGTGGACTGAGCCCGGTCGTTTGGGCCCTCGGCCTGGTCAACGGCTGATTCAGCCGCCTCCCAGGGCGGAAGGGACCGGGTTGGCCCGATCCCAGGGTGGGGAGAGGGACCGATAAGTTAAGCCGGATGTGGGCCGACGAAGCCGGTGGCCGGCGCGCTCCGATCCCCGGTGGGTCGGCACGGCCGCGCGCACGCGGCTGAGGGACGGTCGGGGCGATGGTGAGGGTGGAGGAGTCGAAGCTGTCCGAGGCGCCGGCCTCGGCGCCGTCGGCGCGGGCCCGCCAGTCGGGACGGGGCCAGTGGTGGTGGGTGCCGGGTGCCATCACGGTCATTACCATCGCCAGCGTCATTGTGGTGACCATCTCGCAGCTCCACCTGGGCTTGCTCTTCACGAACACCACCACGACGGGCGGCGACACGGGCGCGCACATCGCCATGCCCAAGTTCCTCGAGACGCTGATGAGCCACGGCCGGCTCACCGGCTGGGATCCGGGCTGGTACGACGGCTTTCCCCTCTACACCTTCTACTTCACCCTCCCCGACGCCTTCATCGCCATGGGCGGATGGATCATCCCCTACGACATCGCGTTCAAATTGGGCACTATC
>DATNLP010000386.1:0-2508 GCA_035602795.1 Acidimicrobiales bacterium
GGATGGAGTCCGCATGCGCCGGCAGGCCCTCGGTCTCGGCCAGCGTGATCACGCTCGGCCCCAGGGTGCGCAGCGCGCCCGGCGTGCTGCGCACGGCGTGGATGTGCTTGCGGAAGTCGTCGGCCCGCAAGGCCGAGGCGAAGCGCGCCGTGCGGTTGGTGGGCAGGACATGGTTGGGCCCGGCGATGTAGTCCCCCAGGCTGGCGGGCGACCAGTCGCCGACGAACACGGCGCCGGCGTTCTGCACGTCCTCCAACATGGCGTCGCCCTCGTCGTCGGGCACCATGAGCTGGAGGTGCTCCGGCGCGACGGCGTTGGCCACGGCCAGCGCCTCGTCGGGCCCGTCCACCAGGCAGGCGATGCCGGCGCTGGCCAGGGTGGCCTCCAGGTCGGCCCGGCGGCTCGACGCGTCGACGATGGCGCCGATCTCGGTGACGACCCGCTCGAGCAGGTCGGGATCCCAGGTCACCAGCCAGGCCAGGCCGTCGGGCCCGTGCTCGGCCTGGACGACCACGTCGACGGCGGCGAAGGCCGGGTTCGCCGCCGGCCCGGCGATCACGACGACCTCGGACGGCCCGGCGAAGGCGGAGGCGACGCCGACGACGCCCGAGAGCTGGCGCTTGGCCTCGGCCACGTAGGCGTTGCCGGGGCCGGCGATGACGTCGACGGCCGGGATGGTGGCGGTGCCGTAGGCCAGGGCGGCGATGGCCTGGGCGCCCCCGATCCGGTAGACCTCGTCGACCCCGGCGACCGACGCCGCAGCCAGGCTGGCCTGGTCGATGTGCCCGTCCGTCCCGGGCGGGACGCACAGGGCGATGCCGTGGACGCCGGCGACCCGGGCCGGTGCGGCGCACATGAGGACGGTGGAGGGGTAGCGCGCCCGGCCGCCGGGCGCATAGAGGCCGGCGCGCTGGACCGGGCGGGTCAGGTGGCGGACGGTGACTCCCCCGTCGACGTAGTCGCCCGGCGGCGTGCCCTCGGCGGCGTGATAGGCGACGATCCGCTCGAACGCCGTCTCGAGTGCCCCGAGGAGCGCCGGGTCGGCGTTGGTGCGGGCTTCCTTGATCTCGTCGGCCGGGACCCGCAGGCCGTCGGACACGTCGACCCGGTCGAAGGTGGCGGTGGCCCGGACGACGGCGGCGTCGCCCTCGGCGCGGACCTCCCGCAGGATGGCCGCCACGGCGTCATGGACGTTGGCGCCGGGTGCGTCCGGGCGCGGCAGCGCGGCGTCGAAGGGCGGCTGCTTGCCGCGGAGGTCCAGGACGCGGAGGGGCACGAGGACACAAGGCTACCGGCGTGCTCGCCGGCCCTTTCCCTCGTCGGAGGCTCAGTTGCCCGGGCCGGAGCGGAGGCTTCAGGTGGGCTGGGCGACGGCCTCCATGAAGGTGGTGACCACGTGCTGGACCCCGATCTCGTTGCGACCGATCACCATGTGCTCGTGCTGCCCGTCGCGGGCGCCCTGCCCGCAGCCCGGCAGGACGCCGAAGTCCTCGTCCACCACGGCGGCGTGCACCGCCTCGTAGAGCTCCCAGTAGCCGCTGCGGGTGGCGTCGTCCGGGGCGGGGTGGGTGGCCATCCAGCCGTGGCGGAGAAGGCAGCGGCCGGGTTGGGCGGGGGCGGCGGCGGCGACGGTGGCCGTCGCTGTGGCGGTGGCGGTGGCGGTGGCGGGGAGGATGTCGAGGATCTCGACGCCCACGGGGCTCATGGCCAGAGTCAGGTTGGGGAAGATCCAGTAGATGAACACCATGTAGGCCAGCGGATCGGTGATGTCGGCGTCGTTCCGGGCGGCGTCGATCCACGGCGAGGCGAAGCCGAGGCGATGGTGGAGCCCGTAGTCGTCGTAAGTGGCGGTGTCGGCCACCGTGTTCTGCCCCACGATGCTGTTCTTGTGCACGTACGGGAAGTGGTAGTTCTCAGCGAACGCCTCGATGGCCGCCTTCCAGTTGACGTCGGCCTCGATCTCACGCTCCGTGAGGTACTCGGCGGAACCGAGGTCCCAGGCCGCCAGCTCGGCGTCGAGCGGGCCGAGGTGGGCGGCCACGTCGATGGGGACACCTGCCGTGAGCACGACCCACACGAACCCGTGTCGCTCCTCGGTCGGCAGGGCGACGAGTCCGTAGTCGTCCTTCTCCAGCTGGTCGAAGCCGGCCGGCCCGGGCATCCCGGTCAAGCGTCCCGCGCTGTCGTAGGTCCAGGCGTGGTAGGGGCAGGTGTGCCGGCGGGCGCTGCCACAGCCCTGGGCGGGCTTGCCGCCCCGGTGCCGGCAGTAGTTGAGGAAGGCCCGGGCGAGGCCGTCGGCCCCGCGGCTGACCAGCACCGAGGTGCCGAGCACCTCGCGCACGACGAAGTCGTGCGGGTTGGGGAGCTGCGCCGTCGGCACCAGCGCCAGGGGGGTGCGCCGGCAGAGATCGAGCTCACGCTGGAAGCGCTCGGGGTCCCGGTAGTAGCTGAGTGGCACTTTGAGGAGTCGCTCGGCCATGTCCGTCGTCCCCGCCTCGACGTGGGCCA
>DATNLP010000397.1:0-3397 GCA_035602795.1 Acidimicrobiales bacterium
CAGTTCCCGCTCGACGTCAGCCGCTACACCAGTCCCGTCCTGGTGTCGTCCACCGACGGCGTCGGCACGAAGCTGGTGGTGGCCAGAGCGACCGGCCGCTACGAGACGGTCGGCATCGACCTGGTCGCCATGTGCGTGGACGACCTGGTGTGCGTGGGGGCCGAGCCGCTCTTCATGCTCGACTACCTGGCGACGGGCAAGGTGGTCCCCGAGACGGTGGCCACCGTCGTGGCCGGCGTGCACGAGGGTTGTCGGCTGGCCGGCTGCGCCCTGATCGGCGGCGAGACGGCCGAGCACGCCGGCGTCATGGCACCGGACGAGATCGACCTGGCCGGCTTCGCCGTCGGCGTGGTGGAGCAAGGGTCCCAGCTCGGGCCCGAGCGGGTGCGCCCGGGTGACGCCGTGGTCGGTCTGGCCTCGCCGGGCTTGCGTTCCAACGGCTACACCTTGGCGCGGCACGTGCTGCTCGAGCGCGCCGGGCTCGGACTCGACGACCCGGCCTGGGCGGGAGCGGGACACAGCGTGGCCGACGAGCTCCTGCGGCCCTCCGTGATCTACACCCCGGCCGTGCTGGCCGTGCGCGCCGCCCTGGGCGAGACCCTTCACGCCTGCGCCCACATCACCGGCGGCGGGATCGTGGGGAACCTGCCCCGCGTCCTGCCCGACGGCCTCGGCGCCGCGCTCGACCGGTCCGCCTGGGACGAGCCGCGGGTCTTCGCCGAGATCCAGCACCTGGGTGACGTGGCCGAAGACGAGATGGACCGCGTCTTTAACCGGGGGATCGGGATGGCCCTGGTGGTGGAGCCGGGTCGGGCAGAGGACGCCGTGTCGGCACTCGGGGCGGCGGGGCAATGGGCGGGCGTGATCGGCACGGTCACCGACGGTCCCGGCGTGCAGATCTCGTGACCCAGGTGGGCTCGGTCGACGAGCTGAGGGCCCACCTGCTCGAGCACTCGGTCAAGCGGGGGGACTTCACCCTCAAGTCGGGTCGCAAGAGCACGTGGTTCATCGACTCCAAGCAGACGGTCTGTCGCCCCGAGGCCATGCTGCTGGTCGCCGACGCGCTCCTGGCGGTCATCCCACCCGAGGCGACCGCCATCGGCGGCCTGACCATGGGCGCCGACCCCGTCGCCTTCGTCACCGCCGGCGTGGCGGCCACCCGGGGCCGGGCGCTCAAGGCGTTCAGCGTGCGCAAGGAGGCCAAGGACCACGGTGCCGGTGGGCGGATCGCCGGCGCGCTCGACCCGGGCGACCGAGTCGTGGTGACCGAGGACACGGTCACCCGCGGCACGTCGCTGCTCGAGGCGGCGCACGCGGTCCAAGAGGCCGGTGCCGAGGTCGTCCTGCTGGTGGCGGTCGTCGACCGGGGGGGCACCGTCGAGGCCATGGCGGCCGCGGAGGACCTGGCCTTCCGGGCCATCCTGACGGCGCCGGACCTCGGGTTCCCCTACGAAGGGGGCTGAGCGCGGCTGCGCCCCGGGGACCGGACGCGTCCCGAGAACGGCGATGCGCTCAGAAGACGGCGATCGGGTTCACCGGCGAGGCGGTGCCGCGGCGGAGCACCAGCGGCGCCACGGTGAGGAAGAAGGCCCAGCGCCCTTCCTCGGCGCACGCCACGGCGAGCTGGTCGAAGTCGAGGTTGTCCATGAGGTGCAGTCCCATGGCCACGATGGCCACCGTGTGGATCGGCATGGGCACGCCCTCGACGCGCGACGGCAGCACGTCCGACACGCAGTCACTCCCGAGCGCGGCCACGCCGCGGGAGCGCAGCCAGGGCAGGCAGGACGCATCGAGCCCGGCGGCCAGGTTGGTGGCGTCCCACGGCCCGTGCCGGTCGCGCCAGCGCCAGCGGCCGGTGCGCACGAAGAGCACGTCCCCCTGGCGCACCTCCAGCGCGGCGCGCTCCTCGGCATCCTCGAGGTCCTCGGGGAAGATCGGGGTGCCCGGCTCCAGGGCCTCGAGGCCGACCAGGCCCGGGATGTCGAGCAGGACACCGCGGGTGACGATCCCGGCCTGCAGGTGGTGGATGCCCAGACGGGTGGCGCCGTGGGCGGTCACCGTGTCGATCGGGTAGCCGTTGTAGATCTTCCCCTCATGGAAGACGTGGCACAGGGCGTCGAGGTGGCTGGTGGCGCACCCGTGTGGTGCCAGGGCGAAGTAGTCGGCGCCCCACCCCTCGGTCGCCGTGCCGATCATGTGGTGGGCCACGGGCGACGGGTTGTCCACGGCGGCCACCGTGTTGAGGGAACGGGCGCACGAGACGGAGCGGCCCCTCGTGACCGTCGCCGCCGCGGCGGCCGTCACCTCCGGTGTGATCAGGTTGAGCGCGCCCAGTTGGTCGTCGTCGCCCCAGCGCCCCCAGTTGGACAGCGACCGGTGGAAGGCGAGCACGTCGGCGGTGGCCATCGGTTCGCTGGGCACGGCGGGAGAGTAGTTCCTGGCCCGTAGGATCGCCGCCATGACCACACTCGAAGGTGACTACGAACCCAGCCCCTCCCAGTGGGTGCGCGACCAGGTGGCCGAGTACGAGGCCTCGGGTGGCGCCCGCGCCAACACGCTGCTCGACACCGGCATGCCCATCATCGTGATCGGCATGCGGGGCGCCAAGAGCGGCAAGGTGCGCAAGACCGCCCTCATGCGGGTCGAGCACGGGGGCGAGTACGCGCTCGTCGCCTCCAAGGGCGGGGCGCCCGAGCACCCCGAATGGTTCTACAACCTGGAGGCGCACCCCGACGAGGTGACCATTCAGGACGGGCCGGCTCCGTTCCGGGCGACGGTGCGTGAAGTGGAGGGCGACGAGAAGGCGGAGTGGTGGGAGCGCGCCGTGGCCGCCTACCCGCCCTACGCCGAGTACCAGGCCAAGACGGAGCGCCAGATCCCCGTCTTCGTGGCCACCCGCGCCGGCTGAGCGGCTCCGCGCTCAGCGCGCGTCGGCGAAGGCGCGCACCATGGCGGCGCGCCACGGCACCAGGTTGTCCTCGCGCTCGTAGGCCGTCTTGCCCAGACGCACCACCACCAGGTCGAGCGGCGGGCAGATGGTGATCGACTGTCCCTCGTACCCGGAGGCCCGGAAGGTCCCCAGGGGGTCGAGACTCTCGAGCGTGTCGCCACGCATGCCCCACCAGTGGGCGCCGAAGGGACTGGGGTCGTCCGGGTCGTCGATCGACACCATGGTGCGCCCGTAGTCCACCCAGCCCGCCGGCAGGAGACGGGCGCCGTCCCACACCCCATCGCGTAGGTAGAGGAGCCCGAAGCGGGCCCAGTCGCGCGCCGTGGCGCGCAGGTACGACGACGCGGCCCAGGTGCCGGCCTCGTCGAACTCGGGATCGGCACTGCGCATGCCGAGCGGGCCGAAGAGCCGTTCGTGCAGGAAGCGGGCGTAGGGCTGGCCCGGCCC
>DATNLP010000097.1:0-6711 GCA_035602795.1 Acidimicrobiales bacterium
CCGGTGCCCCGCACCACCTGAGGCGCGGGGCCGCCCTGGCGCCCTCAGGTGGTGTAACCCGCCCCCATATCTTAAAGTGAGATGTCTCCTGCTCCCAAAGCCTCGGTCCTGCGCCCCCGTTCCCGCTCCGAGTCGAGCGACACCGACGGTGCCCACTTGCGCGTGGTTGACCCCGACACCTACGCCGACTGGGAGTCGGTGTATCGGGACAACATCGGTCGCCTCTATCGCCTGATGTACGCGCGGGTGGGAAACCGACCCGACGCCGAGGACCTCACCTCTGAGGTCTTCCGGACCGCCCTTGGTCCACTTCGCCTGGCCTCGTCGAAGGGCGAGGTGCGCTCCTATCTCTTGGTCACGGCCCAGACCGTCTTGGCGTCGCACTGGCGCAAGACCCTCGGAGTGTCGGTGACCGAAATCGACCCAGAATCCGATCTCGACGCGCTGGCCGAGCGCTCGGGACCAGAAGGGGTCGGAGACGCTCCCGAGCGAGCCGGCAGGATCCTGGCCGCCCTTCCCGAGCGCTACCGACGCATCCTCGAACTGCGCTTCCTCGAGGCCTGCTCCATCAAGGAGGCCGCACAGAGCATGCAGATCAGCGTCAGCAACGCAAAGGTGCTCCAACATCGGGCACTGCGCATGGCGGCCAAGGTGGGACTGGAGTTCGAATCGTGAGCAGCCGCCGCCTCAGTGCCTTCATCGATGCCCTCGTTGCCGGTCGACGTCCCGAGCCCTACCAGGCCGATCCCGACGACGTCGAGGTCCTGCGCGCCGCCATCGCACTTCGTGGCGCACGTCCTGGTGACGGCGTGCCCGACGACGCCTTCGTGGCCGAGCTCTTCGAGAGCCTGGCCGCCGAGAACAGTGCTCCGGCCGAGTCGAATGTCCGCCCCTTGCGGATGCGCAGGTCCCGGGCAGCCCTTTTCGGCGTTGCCGCCAGCGTGGCGCTCATCGGCGCGACCTTTGGTGCCACCGAGGCGGTCAACAACGGGGCGACCACGACGACCGCGATCGGAGCGCCGCACGGCAACGACATTCGCACCGCCACTTTTGAGACGTCAGCCGGGCGTGTCGTGGGCCAGATCGTCGTCTACGGCGGGTCCTCGGGGTGGGTGTTCATGAACGTCGACGACCCTGGCTCCAGCGGCACGTACAGGTGCGAGCTGCGGATGATGGACGGTTCCGTCGTCGCCGCCGGCACCGTCGAGCTGAACCACGGAACCGGTTCGCTTTCCAAGACGATCCATGTCGACACCGGTTCGCTTCAAGGGGCGATGCTCTACGGCCCCTCCGGCGCAGTCGTCGGTTCAGCCACCTTCGCCTGACCCAGTCGCCACGCTTGGCGCGTCACCGTTGCTCCCGAAGCGAGCTAGTTCACAGCACTCCGTCGAAATCCTCGACGCGTTGCAACTACCTCGCACGACGTGGGAACGGCGTAACCCGCGCTCCTATTAGGAAACGAGATCGTTTCCAATCAAGGAGCACGCGATGACCCACCGTAACGAGATCCCTACCACGTATCGAGCACATCGAGCACCGTTCGACCAACGCGTTCTCGACGTGACAGGTGATCTGTTGCTGAGCATCGTCTGGCTCGAGCGCCAGGTGGCATCCCTCTGGGAGCCGTTCGGCGCTCTTTTCGGGATGGCCGGGTTGAGCGCACACTCCGGGAGACTCCCGTCCCCGATTCTGGTTCCGGTGAGTGGACAAGCGCCGTGAGACAACGGATGGAGCCGGCACGGTTGATCGCACACAACCCAAAAGGAAGGAATGACGATGTCAATGACGAATTTCGCCAACCGCTTTGGACGCCGACGCAAAGCCGGCACAGAGTTGGTTCACGGACGACCAGCGAGGATGTACGGCCGCGGCCGAGTGTGCGCAACGGACGGGTGTGGAACAACTCTGTCGCAGTACAACCCGAATTCACGTTGCTGGATCCATTCGAATTCGTAAAGTCCGCCGTCCCGTCCACCTCGTCCTCGACCTGTGCGACGCTGCGGCGTCTCATGGTCCGGGTCTCGCCGCTGACGCTGCGCCGCGTCGGTGACAGCGCCACGACGACCCCAAGTGTCGGGTCGCGCACTTGCCACAACAAGGTCAAGTGATGGGCACCCGATCGCTCGCCTTTGAGGTACTCGCCGTTACTCATTTCACGCCACACTGCCTTCGCATCTCCCTTGTGGCAGAGGAAGGTGGGAAGTGCGTGGTCACATCGGGCCAGGAGATCTCGCTAGCCCACGACGGCATCGACGGGGGGCCCAGTCGATGGATCGTAAGAGAGTTCGATCCGCGAACGAGACACCTCACCGCTGGGGCCATTCCGGGCTTCGGTTCTCTTGGCGCTCGGCGGTGGGCGTCGTCGGTCGTACCGGGGGAGATCGTATGGGGGAGCGAACTTCGCATCCCCTCACGAGTCTGGAGTGATTCTCCCTCGCGTACCCCTGCCACAGCGCACCAGGAGGCGGTGGCCACCGTCGCAGCCTGAACTGCGGCAGCTATTGAGCAGAAAAGGAGGAAGAGATGTTCATTTTCCACGACATTGTGGACTTGTTCGCCGTGTTCGGTTTGGCGCACTTCGGAAGAACGCTGATGAAGAGACACCACAAGGTCAGTTAGAGCGTACGGCTACGGGGCGATCGTGACGCGTCGTGGCGCTTCACTGCGGGTATGCATCGGCACGGGCAACATCACGGCTGACGAGTAGAGCACAGCAACTAGACCCAACAACAGTTAGGAATACAGCGTGTTGGCATCGACTTCAGACATCATCAGCATCGTTGGGATCATCGCAGTTCCCGCCGTCGTTGGCGCCGTCGGCCTGTTCGCGTCGCGGTTCATCAAGATCGTCCAGCAGGGAAGCGTGGGCGTTGTGAAGCGGCTCGGCGAGTTCAAGTCTGTGAACCAGCCGGGTCTACACGTTCTGTCGCCTTTAATCGACCGCATGGAGAAGGTCGATGTCCGCGAGTTCCCCATGACGGGGGACCAGCAAGCGGTCATCACGAAGGACAACGTGTCACTCCAGGTGAGTGCGACCATCTTCTGTCAGGTCGTCGATGTGAAGTCGGCGCTGTTCGAGATCAACGACTTTCAGCTCGCCGTCGACCAGCTGTCTCGCACCGCGCTGCGCGCGGTGTTCGGCGAGCTCTCACTCGACCAGGCCCTGTCCCAGCGCGAGATGATCAACAGCCGTATGCAGGACCATATGGCCGACGCCACTGCCAAGTGGGGTGTTCGGCTGAACCGGATCGAGATCCTCGATATCACTCCGCCGATGAACGTTGTCCAGGCGATGTCCGAGCAGAAGGAGGCCGAACAGCACAAGCGGGCCGCCATACTGAAGTCGGAAGGCGATCAGCAGGCCGCCATCAACCAGGCCGGCGGGCGCAAGCAGGCCGCCGTCCTCGAGGCCGAGGGCGCCAAGCAGTCCGCCATCCTGCGCGCCGAGGCGCAGATGAAGGTGCTCGAGCTACAGGCGGAGGGCGAGAAGAAGGCACTCGGACTGCGCGGCCAGGGTGAAGCGGACCGCTTGACTTCTCTGGACACCGCCACCATCAACCCGCGCACGTTGGCGGTGCTCCAGTTGCGGGCTCTCCAGGAGATTGCCGCATCCGACAACGCCAAGGTGGTCGTTCCCTACGAGGCCACGAACCTCATGGGTGCGGCAGAGGTGCTCCTCAGCACACTTCGCTCGAGCAGTCCCAATTCCAATGAACTGGAACCCGGAAGTATCGCAACAGAGTCAGCAGAGTCCGCGTGATGAGTTCCAATCTTCGGCTCGAACATGTGCCTGCAAAGCGAAGGGTAAGTAGTTATGTCCACGATTGAAGCGAGTCGAGATCACCGGGAAAGCGACGCCAAAACTGCAGGAGCGCGACCTCCCAACGAGAGCACCGTCCGGCGAGTGTTGAGCTACGCCTTCGTGAGGCCGACAGGATCGACGGCACGGCGAGCGGGAATCACGCTGGGCCTGATCTTCGGGTCGGCGCTCATCGCAGCATCAGGCCTGATCCACCTGCAGCTGTGGTCAATGGGTTACCGCACCATCCCGACGATCGGTCCTCTGTTCCTTGTCCAGGGAATCTCTGGCGCGATTCTGGCCGTTCTCCTCGTGTCATCACGGCGCCTGCTTCTTGTCGTGATGGCTGCTGGATTCATGATCGCTACCATTGGCGGATTGCTGTTGAGTATCTATTTCGGACTGTTCGGCTTCATGGATAGCCTGGCGGCACCACACGCGGGTCTCTCCCTCGGAGTCGAGAGCTCCGGAGTGGCACTCCTAGCCGTTGTTGGCATCGCGCTCGTTCGTGGGCCCCGTCAGTGCGACCGATGGATGTTTGCCGATTGACATGACCCGCTCAGCACCCCCTCGCCAAAGGAAGCTGACCGTGTGGGATTCGAGGATCGCTGTTTACCGCAGATTGGGATTCCTGCACTGCGAGGCGCCAGCACTGCGAGAATCCGATCCTGTCGAGCACAGGTCGACTTCTTGACACATCAGAGGGATGCGTTCGTCCGCGAAGGTGGTATCGAACCACTGAGCCGTCGCCGTGCGCGCGGTCATCATCTCCCCGAGTCGGCTTGCCGTCGCCGCCACCGAACGGTGTCGACCGGGGGGTGCGCCATCGAGCAATTCGTTCCAGAAGACGGACCAGCCACCCGACAGGGCATCGATGCGCCCGGCCGTCATGGCCAGCCGAGACACTGCAGCGACGGCTCGTGGCCGGCCGACAAGCCACCCTTGTGCGGCGGCTGTGATCCGATGATAGGGAAGGTGGTCGATCGCCAGCCTCGACCGATAACGCTCTGCCGCTTGCCCTGGCTCAGCGAGGACCACTGCCGCGGCAGAACGCCCGCTGCACATAGCTTGGGAGATCCCCTCACCTTGGAGTGGATTCACCAGCCCGGCGGCGTCGCCAACGAGAAGTACGCGTCCCTCGGCCGGGACGGTGCCGACCATGCCCATCTTGAGCCAACCACCCAGTCGACGCGATGGCATCGAAAGCGACGCGTCGGTGAGGAGCTCGACCTCACGCAGGTGTTCGAGGAAACGTGGCAAGGCCTGCTGGACCTTCGCTCCCGCCTTGCGATCGGCCACAGTTCCCAGACCCAGGCCGACGTTCGCTTCACCGGTGGCTCCTGGAAAGACCCACCCATAACCGGGAAATCCGTGCCAGGGCGCAGATTCCCACAACACGATGGCAGGGAGATCGACGGCTTGTGGAAGGTATGTCCGTATCGCGAAACCCCACAGGACCTTCTTCGCATCGACCATGCCGGCTGCCCCCGCCACCCGACTGGTCGCTCCGTCCGCTCCAATCACGAAGTCGGCGCGCAGCTCGGTCCCGTCGCTCAAGCGGTAACCGTCGATTCTCCCCTCGCATTCCAGCGGCCCGACGGCATGTCCGTAAACCGGAGTGGCTCCTGCTTCGGTCGCCACCTGGTGGAGCATCGAGTCAAAGACCGTTCGCGTGACCGCCGTGCCATGGCCAGGGTAGGTGAGCCCTTCGCCGCAGGGCAGCTGCGCCCGGCGACCGTTCGGGCCGACGACCATCATCTCGCCGACGTTGCGCCCCGTCGGCGCGCGCATCTCGAGGTCGGCCAACAGCCGGAGTGCCCGCGGGCCGACGATATCGCCACATGCCTTGTCACGAGGGAACTTTGCTTTGTCGACCAGTGCCACCCGGGCTCCGCCTCGAGCCAGAACGAGTGCGGCGATGCTGCCTGCGGGACCGCCACCCACAACGAGGACGTCAAAGCGCGATGGCACAACACCGACCCTCTCTCGTTGCCGGGACCTACAGTGAGATCTTCTCACCCCAGGAGGCGTGATGCTCCCGTACGTCCACGGTGATCGGAACCGATTCGCGCAGCAGCTGTTCAAGCCTCTCCCTCAGCGCTACGATCGCTTGGCCGAGGTCCTCTCCGTGGGTCAGAACGGCCGCTGGCGCCGGGCCATGATCGATCGGATCGTGCCCACGTCGCCGGAAACGGTGCTTGACGTCGCCTCCGGGACGGCGGGTGTGGCACTGCAACTTGCCGAGCGAACGTCCGCCAAGGTCATCGGTGTGGACCTGACGATGGAGATGCTGGCCCGAGGCCGACATAACGTCGCTGCAGCGCGGCAGGCTGACCGTGTCCAACTGGTTGCCGGCCGAGGCGAGCAGTTGCCATTTCCCGCCGGCACGTTCGATGCTCTGACCTTCACCTACCTGCTCCGATACGTCGATGATCCCCAGGAGACCCTGCGCGAGCTGGCTCGGGTCGTGAAACCAGGAGCCACCGTCGCCAGCCTCGAGTTCTTCCTCCCGCCGAATCGCTTTTGGCGTTTCATGTGGTGGCTGTACACACGGCTGATTCTCCCCGTTGCCGGTTTCCTCACGGGTGGGCGGGAATGGTTCCGTGTGGGCCGATTCCTGGGGCCCAACATCTCGGGTCACTACCGGAAGTATCCATTGTCGTGGACGGAGGAGGCGTGGCGGCGGGCCGGCTTCGAGCAGGTCGGGGCCCGTGTCATGAGTCTCGGTGGTGGGCTGGTGATGTGGGGAACCCGCTGCGATGGCTGACGAACCGAGTGCCTTCCCCAGCGGTAATGGCCCTGAAGTTCCGCGCTCGTCGACACCGCCTCCCCATCCGGCGAGCGAGAATCGGCCGGCTTTCTATGCCGCCCGACCCGGCGGGTGGCGGGATTGGTGGACTCTGCTTCACCCG
>DATNLP010000433.1:0-6244 GCA_035602795.1 Acidimicrobiales bacterium
TTGAACTCGTCCTCGCCGGCCAGCGCGGTGATCTGCGCCACCAGCGCCCGAGCGGCCGTCGGGTCCCTGTACTCGTCGACGAAGCGCATGCCCAGCCCTAGGCCGCCTTCAGCCGCGGCGTCGGCTGGGACCCGAGGATGCCTGCGATGACCTCGGCCCGCTTCTCCACCAGTTCACGGGCGATGGACACCCCGCCCGCCAGCAGGTCCCGGACCTCCTCGGACGTGTAGATGGTGTGCCACGCCTCCTCGAGCTCGGTCCAGGCATCGGGCCCGGCCCGGCTGCCCAGCGCGTAGCCGATCACCACACCGAGGATCACACCCATTACGCACCTCCTGTTCTTGATTCACTTGCGATCTTCGTCGTCCAGAACGCATCGAGCTCGTCGTCGTAGGCCCGGCCCATGAGCTGCAGCGAGGCCAGCGCCAACGCGGCCTCCTCCTCGTCGATCTTCGACATGGCGAAGCCCACGTGGATGAGCACCCAGTCGCCCGGGACGAGGCCCTCGTCCTCGAGGAGCCCGATGTTGACGATGCGCGTCACCCCCGACACCTCCACCCGCGCCAGGTGGGGGTTGGTCTCGGTGATCTCCTTGAGCTGTCCCGGAATGCCGAGGCACATGGTGGTCGCCTCCCTCGTGTCCTTAGTCCGCCTGGTCTTCGTCCCGCACGGCCACGATGTCGACGCGGACGTCCACCTCGGGCTCGACCTTGAGCATGAACACCTTGGGGGCCTGCATGCCGAATTCCCGGATGTCGAAGCGCGACGACCCCGTGAGGCGGATCGTCTGATCGTCGAGAGCGTCGATGCTCAGCAGGTCCTCGTGGTGGCGCTTGACGCCCCGGAACGTCACGTTGCCGCTCACCCGGTACGAGTCGTCGGATCCGTTGCGCGTCACCTGGTCGAGCTCGCCCTCTATGCGCGGGTAGCGCTGGGCGTCTATCCGCTTCTGCATCTCGCGGTCCTCCATCCGGTTGCCCCCCTTCAGCTTGTCCACGGACAGCGAGAGCTTGCCGGTGGGCGGCGTGGACAGGTCGAGGGTGCCGCCCGGCTCGAGGGCGAGGTCGACGTACCCTTCCAGGCCGGTCGTGGCGGAATGGATCGGATGCACGTTCGAGCGCGCGTCGATCCACACCTGTGACCGCTCGGGGACGATGGAGAAGCGGGCCATGGCGGCTCCGTCCTACATCTCCCGCATCTTGAGGTAGCGGGCGATGTCGGGCAACGACTTGATGACCAGGCCGGCGACGACGGCCAGGAGCAGCGATGCGAACAGGCGTCGGACCATCAGTGGGATCCCCTTTCTGCGGGTTGGGCATTGGCGTGGCTAAGGGCAACGTCGGCGACGACTTCGAGGCACAGGTCCACGGCGGCGTCCACGGCGTCCTGCACCGCCGGCGTGAGGCCCATGCCTTCGCGCAGGTCCGCCGGTTGGCAGCCCACGATGACGACGCGACCGACCGAGCCCCCGAGGCGCGCCAGCGTGGCCAGCACGACGTCGGGGCTCATGGTGTGTGCGTCCACCGGGTGCGAGTCGGGATCACTCCCGGTGGACGGACCTTGGACGAGCTGGGGCTCGATCACGGCGAGCGTCCCGGGCGCCTCGCCCATCGGCACGGCGTCAATGAGGACCAGCGCGTCGTAACCCTCGAGCAACTCGTAGGCCAGGTGGATGCCGCGGATGCCATAGTCCTCGACCCGCACTCCCTCGGGCAGGTCGGGGCGGGCGGCCAGGCGGTTCGCCGTCTCCACGCCGAAGGCGTCATCGGAGAGGAAGATGTTGCCGATGCCGGCGACGAGCGTGTGCGGCCTCACCGGCCCGTCTTTCCGGCCTCGGCCTCTACGAAGAGCGTTCCCTGCTCGGCCGCGTCCGCGCCCTCGCCCTCGATCTGGCTCTCGACCTCGATCTCCTTCTCGTTCTTGCCCCCGAGCCCGCCTGCACCGTCGCCCTCGAGCACCGGCTCCACCTCGTGGGTGTGGAAGTAGAGGTAGCGGCCTTGCCACTGCAGTTCTCCGGCCGCCGGGTCGTCGTCGAGCGTGACGGCGAGGTGGTAGCCGCCGTCGACATCGGCGAACACACCGGCCACCGTCGCGGTCCGGCCGTCGAGGAACATGTCCTGGGCGTCAGCGCGCCCCGACGGGCGGAGACGGACCGGCGAGCCCTGCCCGAGATCGACTCCGTCCACCTGCACCGTGTCGGTCCAGGGGTCGACCGACGCGTCGGAGGCAGGGTCCCACCACGCCGACGCCCCGAGGACGGACGGGTCGGCGGCGGGGGGCCGGTCGCCGGCCCCGCCCTCCCTCGGGGTGGTGAGTGTGACCCAGTCCGGATCCGGTCCGACCGGGCGCATCTGGCCGTGCAGCCGGCTCATCGACTCGGGGGACAAGCCGTCGCAGCGCTCGATGATGGCGGCGGACCGGGGATCGGTGCCACGCGCCTCCGCCTTCTCCTCGTCCGTCAGGGTCATGACGCGCAGCGCCAGGATTTCGTCGATCTCCAACGCGTCGTAGAGGTCGCCCGGGCTCTGGGGCGCCACCTCGGGGTGGTCGTAGAGGATGATCGGCGACGAGAGCACGACCTGCTCGTCGCCCACGAGGACGGGATAGGAGCCGTCACTGCGGCACCCCGCCGCGGCGTCCGCAGCGTCGTCGGCCGGGTCCAGCAGCGAGACGAAACGCCCCCCTTCGACGGCCAGCATGGTGTGCACGGCCACCAGGCTCCTGGCCATGGCCGCCTCGCGCCCCGTGGAGGACTCCCCGCCGAGGTCCCACTCGGTGGCGTTCTCGACCGTCACGGACACCTTGACGAACCGGGCGCTGTCGGTCGTCGGCGCCGCGACGACCCGGACCACGCCGTCGACGGCCATCCGCTCCCGCACCAGCCGCCCGGCCGGCGTGCCGTCCGCGGCGACGAGCGGTTCGGTCTCCTCTGCGCCTCCGAAGGTGAACGCCTGGTGCACGGTCACGGGCTCCGCCGAGCGCAGCAGCAGCGGCGGCAGGTCGACGCTCTGGTCGAGGGCCTCGTCCCAGGGCACGTGGGCGGTGCCGTCGACCTCGAGGCCGGCGACGCGCACGAAGGAGGGCTCGGCTGCCGCGCCCCGGACCAGCGCCTCGACGGAGCGCCGCTGCGTCTGCAGGCAGCGCATCCGCACCCGGAGCATCACGTGGCCCGACTCCGGCCCCGGCTGCCCCGACCGCCCGTCGCCGCGGTCGACCAGGCACTCGGTCCGGGTCGACCAGCGCTCGGAGCCGTCCGCCTCGCTGAATGCCTTCGGCACGAGCACACCCCATTGGAAGCGCACCTGGTTCTTCGGTGCGGACGCCCGGTAGGGGTAGAGGACGTAGCCCTCGTAGAGCACGGCGTCGGCCACCGACCGCGCCACGGCGAAGCGGTCCGCGGTCGCCTGCTCGGTCACGCTCGTCATGGTCGTCCCGCTCCGCGATCCCGGTCCGTCTCGGGTCCCGTCGTAGGTTCCGCCTCCTCGGCCTCCTTCAGCAGTTGGGCGAAGGCCTGGTCCCAGGTGGGCAGTCCCCGGCGTGCCCTGAACCGTTGCAGGTCGTCCAACGTGTCGCGGCGCAGGCGGATGAACGCGCCGCCAGGGAAGTAGGCGTCCATGGTGGTCCGCCAGACCGCCACCGGCATGCGGTACGAGGCCTCGGCCGACCAGGAGAGCGGTTCGGCGGCGAAGCCCGACTCGCCGCGGGTGAACACCGTTCCGGAGAACAGCAGCAGGAGTGGGACGTCGCCGTCGCCCAGGGCGTGCAGGTACTTGGCTCCGGCCACCTCGAAGTCGTAGGTGCACTGGACCGGGAGGTCGAACTCGGTCGTGCCGTCGAAACCGCCCAGCGTCGTCGAGACGTGGGTCCACAGGAAGGGTCGCAGCGAGCTGCCCCATTGGGGCACTTCGCCGAAGAGCTCGTAGAGCTTCTCCTCCTCGGCTTCGCTGTAGCGCCGGCGCTGCGGCTCCATCCGGATCTGACAGCGCAGCGCCGCCGCGTGCACGCGGAGCCCGTCGGCCTCGTCAGCCCGGATGCGGAACATGATGGTGGGCACCGCCGAGTGCTGCTCGGTGCGGGCGTCCAGCACCTCGAAGCGCAGGTCCGTCATTTGGCGCGGGCCCGCACGTCGTCGAAGAACTCGTCCAGCTTCTTGTTGGCCTCGGTCCCGCCGTCGAAGCCGCGCCAGAGGAGGCGCAGGTGCCCGACCAGCTCGTAGCAGGCGTCGATGGGGACGACGTAACACTCCGTGCCTTCGCTCTCGGGTCCGGCCGAACCGTTGCCGCCCTGGCCTCGCCGGTTCGATAGCGACCGCACCAGGAAGGCCTCGACGTCGGGTTGCATGGACGCCAGCAGCGGATCGTCGCCCACCACCTCGTCCCACGCGTCGAGTGGCAGTTCGGACTCGGTCGCCCCGGCCGGGCCGGGGTAGAAGGCGGCCACCCGCTGGAGCGACGAGTTCAGGAAGAAGAAGGCCACGCTCACGGGGATCTGGAGCCGGTCCCACTGCGCCGGCGTGAGCTCATGCCCGGCCAGCGACAGGTAGCGGTCGGGGACGCTGCGGTAGTGATCGCCCCCGGCACCATCCGACTCGAAGAGCAGGTAACAGCCGCGGCAGGCGCACAGGAGGGTCCTCGAGCGCAGGTCCACGAGGTGGTTGTGCACTGGGGCGATCGGCTCCGAGCAAAGCTCGCACGCCTCCTCGACCTCCGGGGCGGGGCGCGGGCGTGACTCGCGGATGCGCTGGAGGACGGCGAGCGGGTCGTTGGCGCCGATGCTCATGGGGCTACACCGCTCCCGCTGCGGGCCGGGTGGTCCGGGCGGTTCGTGTGGCCGGCACCGCCTTTCGAAAACGCTAAGCACCCAGGTTTAGCGTTTTCAAAATAACTATCGGGGTCCTTCGAGGCCGCACTCGAAGCCCCCCTCGAAGCCCCTCTCAAAGGCCCAGACTCCCCATGGGCTCTCACAGCGCCGACACCTCCGCCGGGCACTCGGTGTAGAGCGGCTTCGTGCTCAGGGTGATCGGCACCGAAGTGCCCTGGCCCTCGCCCCCACCCGAGCCGGAGCCCAAACCCTCGACCCCGTCGCCCCCCGCGCTCTCCTCCACCACGATCCGCGTCACTTCGGGGGCCGCCTCCAAAATGGCCACCTCCACCGCGCCCTGCAGCGTGGCCGCCGACGACGGGCAGCCGTCGCAGCTCCCGAGCAGGCGCAGCTTCACGGCACCCAGCGCGTCGTCGATACCGAGCAGCTCGACGTCGCCCCCGTGGCGCCCCAGGAACGGCCGCACCTTGGCCAGTGCTCCCTCAACCCGGGCCTCGAGCGACGACGGGTGCAACCCGTGCACCAGCAGCAGCGACCCGACCAACTCGTCGTCGGCCAGTTCCGACAGCAGCGCGGGGTCGCGCTCGCCGACGAGGGCAACGACTTGGGCCAGGCCGGCACCGTAGAGATCCGACATCAGTCGCAGCAGCTCCTCGGCCAGTGCGAGCGACCGCGCCGGATTGCGACACGCCTCGAGCTCAGCCAGAGCCTGTTCGATCCGCTCGCCGCTCGCTCGCAGATTTCGTCGTGGTGGCTCGGGCTCAGGCATCGGCTCCTGCGCTTGCGCTCGGTCAGGCCAGGTCTTCGGCGTTGGCCACCTGGGTCGGGGAGTGGACCTTCCGGAGCACCTTGCCCTTGCCCAGATACATGTGCACGCCGCAGGGGAGGCACGGGTCGAAGCTGCGCACGGACCGCATGATATCGATGCCCTTGAATTTGTCGCGAGGGTTCTCCTCGAAGATGGGCGTGTCGATGACGGCATCCTCGTAGGGCCCGGGCGTCCCGTAGCTGTCCCGCGGGTTGGCGTTCCACGGCGTCGGCGGGTAGGGGTGGTAGTTGGCGATCTTGCCGCCCCGGATCACCATGTGGTGCGACAGCACGCCACGCACCGCCTCGGTGAACCCGCAGCCGATCCCCTCGTCGGGCACGTCGAAGGACTCCCACGTCTTGGTGTTGCCGGCCCGGACGTCCTTGATCGCCAGCTCTATGAAGTCCAGCGCCGCCGCTGCCGCGTAGGCCTGGAAGTAGGTCCGAGCCCGGTCCCGCTCCAGCGTGTTCGACCACTGAGGGATCTTCCACTCCAGGTCGACCGGTCCCAGCAGGGCGGTCTTGGGCAGGTGGATCTTCACGCTGGTCCCTGTGGCCTGCAGGTGGTCCGTGTTGACCAGGCCCGACAGGGCGGTCGACCACAGCCGAGCCAGCG
>DATNLP010000455.1:0-14465 GCA_035602795.1 Acidimicrobiales bacterium
CTGGGTCTCCGCCGCTGCCGCGGTGGCAGCGGGCGTGCTCATTGGCGTCTGGTCCGCCCCACCCGCGGGCGCGACGGTGGCACCCCCGTACCTCCTGGCCCTGGGGGGCTCGGCCTCGGTCGGGGTCCAGCCCACGGCGGCACATCCACGCGGTCAGCCCACGTCATCGGGCTACGCCGACGACTTGATTCCGCTGGAGCGACCGCACTGGCCGGGGCTGACCGTCGTCCACCTCGGCTGCCCGGGCGCCACCACGGTCACCATGCTCGACGGGGGTGGGCACTGCCCCTACGCGGACGGGACGCAGCTGAGCACGGCCGAGGCGTTCCTCCGGGCCCACCCCTCCACGGCGCTCGTCACCGTCGACCTCGGATTCAACGACCTGCTGGCCTGCATGCGGCACGAGGTCGTCGACGCGGCCTGTGTGGACGGGGCGCTGGCGACGGTCCACGACCAGCTCGGGCAGATCCTCTCGGCGCTGCGCAGTGCAGCCGCGCCGGGGACGACCATCGTCGGGGTCGGCCACTACGACCCCTATCTGGGTGACTTCGTCCGAGGGCCGGCCGGGCAGGCCTTCGCGGCGGCCAGCCTCGGGGTGATGGAACGCCTCGACGACACCCTGCGCGCGGTGTACCGGGCGGCCGGCGTGCCCATGGCCGACGTGGCCGCCGACTTCGCCATGCGGGACCACCAGGCGGTCACCCGGCCCGGGCTCGGCACGGTGCCGACCGACGTGGCGGAGACGTGCGCGCTGACCTGGATGTGCGACCCCCCTCCTCTCGGCCACAACCCCCACCCCGATGACGCGGGCTACCGCACGATCGCGGCCGCCATTGCCGAGGCAGTCTCCGCCCTCTCCGACGGGGTGGCCGCCGGCTCCTGATCGCCGTCGAGAGCCGCCGATCGTGTTGACCCACGGGGAGCAGGTTCGGCCACCGTCGTCGCGGCGGTGCGGCGCCACCCAACCCGGGTCCGGCCGGTCAGGGGCCTGGCCAGCGGCGTCCGCGCCAGCAGCTCCGTCAGTCCGATACAGGCCATGAAGACGATCACCACGGTGAGCGCGCTGACCAGCGGCCAGGGCAGATACGAGTTGAGGTGCCGCCACCCGAACCAACCCAGGACCGTGATGAAGAGCAGCTGGGCCAGGTAGACGCCGTAGGAGTTGTCCGAACCTGATTGCACGATCGCCCGCGTCCTCCTCGAGCGGCGCCGATGGACCAACGCGACGCCGATCAGGTAGATGCACGCGATCGCACCGATGTTGAAAGGGATCACGATCGGCTGAAAGGGGTCGGAGCTCGAACCCAGCCACGAAGCCACGTGGTCGGCGGCGAGGTAGTACCACACCTCGGCCACGGCGGCCGCGGCCAGCGTGCTGGCGACAATGAGACCCACGTGCGAACAGAGCCACTGATGGACCTCGTCGAGATGCACCGCGACCACCATGCCGGCGACAAGATAGAACTGGTACGAGGTGACCTCGCGTGTGGCCCAATAGCCGCGCATCCATGGCGGCGCCACGTTCCAGTGCATGGTCGACACGAGGACAAGCTGGAGCGCGCCGCTCACCATGAGCACCACGCCGTGGTGTCCGGCCGTCTTCCGGAGCAGCACCAGGAGGAGCGGGAACAGCGCGTAGAACTCCAGGAGAACGAGCAGGTAGTAGAGCTGGTAGTACCCGGTGCCGAAGAGGTAGAGCAGATGGACCACGTCGCTTCTCGTCGTTCCGGGATCGCCGGGAAGGGCGAAGAAGAAGTAGATCAGGGTCCAGCAAAGGTACGGCACCGCGACCAGAGCGAAACGACGGCGCCAGAACGTGCTGTGGTCGATGCCGGCGAGGTCCCGAACGCTGTAGGCGAGCATGCAGGCCGACACGAAGAGGAATGCCTCCCGCGTGACATGCAGCAGCTGGAGCGACGCCCCGACCGTCAGCCCCGCCGCGACCGGCGCGAAGGCGAGGAGGGTGTGGGTCGACACGACGCCCGCCTGCTTCACGGGTCGCATGGCATCGATGTGATCGAGCCTCTTCCGGGTGCCCCGTACGGGCTGTGCCGGGGCGAGCGGCGACTCGACCGTCGTCACCCGAGTTCGAAGGTGGCGAGGACCGCGACCTCGGCCGCGTCCAGGGATCGGCGCCGGATCTTGCCGGTTGCACCGGTCGGCAGACCCCGCACCACGTGCAGGGCGACCGGCCGCTTGGTGCGCACGAGGCCCCGCTCGAGCGCGCGCCGGATCCGTGCTGCCGATTCCTCGACGCTCTCGACGCCGCGGGGGTCACCGACACCATCGGCGCCGCGCAGCACGACGTAGGCAACCGGCACCTGGCCCAGCTCGGGATCGTCTCGTCCGACGACGGCCACCGAGACGACACCCGGATCGGCGCTGATGACCTCTTCGATCTCTCGGGGGAACACCTTCTCACCCCCGCGGTTGATGACGTCGTCGGTCCTGGCGTCGAGGTAGACGAAGCCGTCGGCGTCGCGATGCCCGAGGTCGCCCGTTCGCAACCACCCGTCTCGGAAGCGATCCCTGTGCTCGTTGCCGACGTAGCCCTCGACGACCGACGGCCCACGGATCTCGATGTGACCGATGTGGTACTCCGGAGCCTCCAGCCGGCTGCCGACGGGCTCCGACTGGCGGACGATCCGCAGCTCCACCCCGACCGGCAATCCCACCGAGCCGGGGCGGCGCGGGAGGGACAACGGGTGCGCCGTGATCTGGCTGGCCGCCTCGGTCATGCCGTAGGTCTCGACCACGGGGATCCCCGTGTTGGCCTCGAACCGGTCGGCGGCGGCGACGGACAGGGGCGCCGAGGCCGACCGGATGAACCGGATGCCGGGAGGGATGGCCTCGTCCGGACCGGGATCGGCCAGACGCGACACGATGGCGGGGACGGCGTTGATCCAGGTGATGCCTCGTCGGGCCATGACCTCCCAGAAGGCGGTCCGGTGAAACCGGTCGTCGAGGACGAGGCAGGAGCCCGCCACCATTGCCGACAGCAACCCGACCACCTCTGCGTTGATGTGGAACAGGGGAAGCGGGTTGAAGCCGCGATCGCTCTCGCTCAGCCGATGGTGCGAGACCACTCGGCCTGCCGTGTAGAGGAGCTTCTCCTCGGCCAGCCGGACCACCTTGGGAGGACCCGTGGTGCCCGAGGAGGACAGCACCACTCCCCCCGCGCCCGTGCGCCTCGCCGGCGCACGGTGTCGGGTCATCCTCGTCGGGCCGGTCCCGACGACGCTGTCGAGCTCCATCCACGCCACGCCGGCACCGACGGGAGCGGGACGATCGGCCACCACCACGCTGGCGCCGACACGCTGGAGGGCCGAGGCGAACCCGGTCGGGGGCATCGACGGGTCGAGCGGAGCGACCCAGAGCCCGGCGGCGAGCGCCCCGAGGAACGCGGCCGAGAACTGCAGAGGGTCGCTGACGGCGAGCCCGATCGTGATCGCCCCATCGGCCTCTGCGTCCCCACCGAAGTGCCTCCACCGCTCGGTGCCCCGGTGCAGCTCCCGGAACGACAACGTCCGGGTGTCGCGCGCGTGCTCCAGGTACGGCCTGGACCCAAGGATCGCGGCGCGCCTGCTGATGACCTCGCGCAGCGAGCGGTCCCCGGTGAGGAGCGACCCAGTCCCCGGCCCGGCCTGCGGGCCGGGGACCAGAGGCCTCTTCGAGACGACCGTCGGCATCAGTACATCATCCGCGGGTCGGCATAGTGCTTGAACTCCACCAGGTTGTCGGAGGGGTCGCGCAGCACGAACGTCCGGTGGGCTTCGACCAGGCCCTCGAAGCGGGTGCTCACGTCGGCGAAGAACTCGATCTTGCGCTGCACGCACAGCTCGTGCACGGCGTCGAAGTCGCGGCCCTCGCGGAAGGTCACGCCGAAATGCCGGGGGTAGAGGCTCAGCTCGCCGTCACGATGATCGGGGTTCTCCACCAGGTGGCAGACCAACTGGTCTCCGAAGAAGTCGATCGTGATGCGATCGGCGTAGCTCCGCGCCAGCTTGCAGCCGAGCGCGCCCACGTAGAACGCCTCCGACTCTTCCAGGTCGTGGACGGGGATCGCCAGATGGAAGACGTCGCGACTCTCCCTCACGACACCGCACTTTCGAAGCATTCGAGCGTGTCGGCTCGTAGGCCGAGCCGGATCGTCTCGAGCCCCAAGAGCCCGGTCGAAGGGATGTTCCCGAGGTTGACGTCGGAACCGATCCGCCGCACGAAGTAGCACTGGAGCTGCGTCGACGGCGCCTCGAAGAGGAGGCGCGCGGGCGGGACGTCGCTGGACAGGATCTCCTCAATGAGGCCGAAGCGCAGCTCACCGTCGGGCCGGCAGATGCCCGAACGGCCGCTCTCCCGGGACTCCAGTGTCACCAGGAACGCACCGGCTTCGAGATCCTCGTGGATGCATTCGATCCAGCGGTTCGGCGCCAGACGTTCCGAGCGCTCAGCGTCCTTGAACCCGACCTCGGACACCACCGTGAACTCCGCCGCCAGCTTCCTGACGTAGCCGGCCTTTTCGATGTGGGAGAGGTCGATCGTGCCGTTCGAGACCTCCACGTACCGGCAGCCGTAGCTCTCGCACATATCGCGGAAGTCGTCGAAGCGGTCCTGCAGCACGAACTTCTCGAACAGGGTGCCGCCGAAGTAGTAGTCGACGCCGGCATCGACGAGAACGTCGATCTTGCGCTGGAGGTCGGCCGTCACGAGAGCGGTCCCCCAGCCGAACTTCACGAAGTCCAGGAACTCCGCCGCGCTCTCCACGAGATCTTCGAAGTGACGGGTCGGAAGCCCGCCGTCGACCATCATCGTCAGGCCCTCGGTCCTCGGCTTGCTGGTTCTCGTCGGTAGCTGCAACATCGTTGGTCGCATAACACGCTCCTCGCTGTGATCTCTCTCTGCTGCCTATTGCGCGACTGATAAGGACGGAAGGGGCCGGCAGACGCCCCGGATAGTCGCGTTGGGAACCGGATCCCAGGTCATGTCATCCACCCCGACGCCGTTGCAGTAGGCCTCGGCGACCCGGATCACTCCGCCGTGCGTGACGACGAGGACATCGCCGTCCGGCTGACACGCGTCCAACTCGGTGATGAAGGCCTGCACGCGTTCGTACAGCTCGCGGAGCGACTCCCCCGCCGGGGGCCGAGCGTGCGCGTCGACGACCCGATCGAGCTCTATACCCGACGCCGCTGGGTCGAGTTCGCTGAGTGGGCGACCCTCGGCGTCGCCGAAGTTCCGCTCGCGCAAGTTGGAGTCGATGTGCATTGGCGCGCGCAACGCGCGCCCCACCACTACCGCCGTCTCGCGTGCTCGCGCCAGATCGCTGGTATAGATCAGACCCACGCGGATGTCTCCGAGACGCTCGGGCAGAAGCGTGGCTTCCCTTCGGCCTTTGACCGTGAGAACGGGTCCGTGCGCTTGCCCCTGAATCAGTCCGGCGGCGTTCCAGGTGCTTTCCCCATGACGCACAAGCCACAGCGTGTTCTTCGCGTTTCGAATATTCACCACTGTTAACACTGCCCACGTCCACTGAGCCTGCACTGGGAATGAGAGAAGAAATTCATGTGGAAACAAAAAGAAATTCATGAGGAAATTCTGAGGAAAGCCTGAGTAAGTGGCGGCAGGCTGACCTTCGCTCCTGGGACGACGCTGAGTACGGCCTCGCGTCGCAAGGCCGGTCGCGTCGCCGACGCGACGTCAGACAGAAGCTCGTTCGCGCTCGGGCTCGACGACGGAGTTGCGTGCTGGGAGCGCCAGACTGGCGGCCGGCGTTTCCAGGCCGAGGCGCGCTCGCTGCTCGGCGCGCACCGGACCGCCGAGCACCCACCGCAGCGGCGTGCGCAGGATCAGGGCGGTGAAGAGCGCCGCACACCCCATGGTCAGCACGAAGGTGGTCCCGACCATGCCCGCCCAGCCGAGGTGGGGAGTGAGCCCGGCCGCCCCGAGGCCGGAACGCACGAGATTGAGGAAGATCACATGAGACAGGAAGATGCCGCCGGTCAGGCCGGCCAGATATTGAGCTGAGAAAACCCTGGGCGCGCGCGCCCGGCGCCCCGTCCTGCGCCGGAACCACATCCACGTGCCGCACTCGAGCGCCGCCACCGCCGCGGTGAACCAGAGGAAGGCGATGGGCTGATAGAGGTCGGAGGCTCGGCCCGGGGTCGAGCCGGTCCAGACCGCGACCAGGTACCACAGCGTGGCGACGACCCCCATGAGGACGGCTCCGACGATCACCTGGCGGTACCACCGCTCGACGAAGTCCCGGACCTGGTCAAAGTGGAGGGCGACGAGGATCCCGGCCACGAACTGCTCCTGGTACGTGATGGGGTTCCGGCCCCAGGGCCACACGGCGGCGATGTCGTGTGTCCAGTTCCCCACGACGCCGAAGGACGCTGTGTAGTGGAGGTCCGCCGCCAGCAGCAGTGCGAACAGGAGGCTCGCCGACATAAGGGCGACGTGGTGCCTCGTGGCCCGGATCGCCCGCAGCAGCAAGGGGAACACGAGGTACAGCAGCAGCAGGACGACCACGAAGTAGAGCTGGTAGTAGCCGAACACCACGTAGTTCCAGAGGAGCGGCCACGCCTGGTTCCAGGTTCCGTCCGAGACCATGGTGAACACCCAGTAGATGACGGTCCACGCCAGGAAGGGCACGCCGATCTGCACGTAACGGCGTCGCCAGAACCCCGAGGTCGAGCGAGGCCGGTGGATCTGCGAGTAGGTCAGCAGGAAGGCGGCCAGGAAGAAGAAGGCCGTCCGGCTGAAATGCAGCAGCATGACGAAGGCCCAGGCCGGCGTGTTGCCGGCCGCGATCGTCCACAACAAAGAGTGCTGGAGCACGACGGCGCAGCAGGCGATCACCCGGAACGAGTCGAACTGGCCGATGTAGCCACCCCGGGTGCTCGAGCGGGCTCCGTTCGCCGGCGCCTCCTGCAGCACGCCCAGCTGTTCCGCGGACGCCATGGCAGGGATCCTGACGCACTCGCCTCAAGCCAAGCTGTGAGCGCGCCAAAAGGCGCGCACCGCTACCCCAGTTTGGTCAGGGCGCTGCGCAGATTGCGCACAGCTTGGCCGATGCGCTGTTCGTTCTCGATGAGGGCGAAGCGCACATGGCCGTCACCCCCGGGCCCGAACCCGACCCCCGGCGACGTGGCGACATCGGCCTCGCTGATCAGGTACTTGGCGAACTCGAGCGAACCCATTTCGCGGTAGGGCTCGGGAATGGGGGCCCAGACGAACATGGTCCCCCTCGGTTTGGCCAGGTGCCAGCCGATTCGGTTGAGCCCGTCGCACAGGGCATCGCGACGCGACTGGTAGATCTGATTGATCTCCTTGGGATAGTCGGGCGCCTCGTTCATGGCCACGATGGCGGCAATCTGAATGGGCTGGAACGTGCCGTAGTCGAGGTAGGTCTTGAGCTTGGTGAGCGCCTGGACGATCTCCGCGTTGCCGAGCACGAAGCCGACGCGCCAGCCCGCCATGGAGAACGACTTGGTCATGGTGTAGAGCTCGACCGCTACCTCCTTGGCCCCGGGGACCTGCAAAATAGAAGGCGGGTCGTAGCCCTCGTAGCCGAGGTCGGCGTAGGCGAAGTCGTGCACCAGCACGACGTCGTGCTCGCGGGCGAAGGCCACCAGGCGCTCCATGAAGGAGAGGTCGACGCAGGCGGTGGTCGGGTTGTGGGGGAAGGAGAGCACGATGACCCGCGGCTTGGGCCACGACTCCTCGAACGCGTGCATGAGCCCTTCGAAGAATGCCTCGCCCGGATCGGGCGCATCGACGGAGGTGTCGGGGCCGGGTCCATGCAGCGGGACCTGGCGCACGTCGGCGCCGGCGAAGAGCGGCCCCCAGATGTGGATGGGATACGACGGGGACGGGACCAGCGCGGTGTCGCCCGGCCCGACCAGGACCCACATCAGGTGCGAGAAACCCTCCTTGGCGCCGATGGTCGTCACCACCTCGGACTCGGGGTCGATGTCCACGTCGAACTTGCGCTTGTAGAGGTCGGCGACGGCGCTGCGTAGCTTGGGGATGCCCCGCGACGCCGAGTAGCGGTGGTTGCGCGGGTTGTGGGCGGCCTCAGCCAGCTTGCCCACCGCCACGTCGGGTGAGGGCAGATCGGGGTTCCCGAAGCCAAGGTCGATGACGTCCCGGCCGGCTCGCCGCGACGACGCCTTGAGGTCGTTGATGGTGGCGAACACGTAGGGCGGCAGCCCGTTGATGCGGCGGAACTCCATCGTTGGATTCTACGGCCCCCCGCCGGCCTCCCTGAGCCACCCGACTCCACAACCAGTGAAGCCGGACGATCAGCCCCCTGCCGCGCCGCGCGCGGCTGCGACCAGCGCCTCGCAGTCGACCGGCCAGCCGAACACCGCCCAGCTCGCCCCGGCCACACCGACGGCGTGCACCGTCTCGACCAAGGCCGAGGGGTCCGCCGGCGAAGGGCCGGCCCACGTGACCTCGAGCCCGTCCGGAGCCGCGGCCCGCTCGGCCACGCGCGCCGGTTCCGCGTTCCAGACGTTGAGGGCCGTGCCAGCCGCCCGCGCCTCCTCGGTGCGCGCCGCGGTGCCGCCGGCCACCCAGACGGGCAGCCCGGCATCCACCAGTCGGCGGGCCAACGCCACCAGCTCGGCCCGGCGCACGGCGGCCGGTGTGAACGGGATCCCGTAGGCCCGGTTCTCCTGCTCGCTCAGGCGGTCACCGGTGCCCAGTCCGGCGATGACGCGGCCCGGTGCCAGACGGTCGAGGGCGCCGAACTGCGCCTCCAGGACGTCGTTGGGCACCAACCCGATGCGCGCCACCAGCGTGCCCAGGAACGGGCCAGCCGGGCCCAGGCATGTAGCCAGCGCGCCGAGGATCGGGAAAGGCGCCAGCGCCGGTCGCTCGGGCTGGCCCAAGGGCCAGAGGTGGTCGTAGCAGAACAGGCCGTCCACCCCGGCCGCTACCGCCTTGGCCGCCGCTTCGAACGCGTCGTCCGGTGTGGCGCGGAAGGTGGGCAGGATGACGCCGGTGCGCATCACCACAACCCACCCTGGCGGGCGGCCAACGCGGCACCGACCGCGCCGGCACGCTCGCCGAACGCGGCGGGCACGATCACCGCCAGCGGGCGCCGGTCGCCGCCCTCCACCAGCTCGGCGAACGTGACGCGCGCCGACTCCAGCAGGAGGTCGCCCGCCTGCAGCAGCCCGCCGCCGAGCACGAAGCACTCGGGATCGAAGGTGGCGGCCAGGTTGGCCAGGCCGAAGCCGACCCACCAGCCCACCTCGCGGATCACCCCCTGCGCCGCCGTGTCACCCGCGGCCGCGGCGGCGGAGACGTCCTCGCCGCGCACGTTCTCGGGATCGCCGCCGGCCAGCCTGACCACCTCGTCGAGCTTCCCGGCCAGCGCGGCCTCGCGGGCCAGCACGGCCATGCCGGCGCCGGAGGCGAAGCGTTCCCAGCAGCCCCGTCGACCGCAGGGGCAGGGGGGTCCGGCCGGGTCGACCACCACATGCCCGATCTCCCCGGCGAACCCCGCCGCGCCCACCTGCACGCGCCCGTCCATCACGATGCCGCCGCCAATGCCGGTGCCCAGCGTCACCATGAGCACGTGGCGATGGCCCCGGGCGGCGCCGAGCCGGTGCTCGGCCAGCACGGCGAAGTTGGCGTCGTTCTCAATGAGGACGGCCCGACCCGGCAAGCGGTCGCCGATCAGCTCGGTCCAGTCGACCCCGTGGGCCTGGGGCAGGTTCGGCGCGAAACACAACCGCCCGTTGCGGTCGACCATGCCGGGTGCGCCGACGCCGACCGGGGCCGGACCGCCGCCGTCTCCGGCGACGGGGCCGGGTGCTCCGTCGAGCTCTCCGACCACAGCGGCCACGGCGTCGGCCACATGGCTGCCCACAATGGCGCGGGTGCCGGTCGGGGTGGGAGCCCGCGCCTCGGCGACGATGTGGTCGGAGGGGCTCAGGGCGACGCCGAGGACCTTGGTGCCCCCGATGTCAACCCCGTACGTGACGTCGGTGCTGTGCAGCGGGCCGGAGCCCGGACTCACGAAGTCGACTCGATCCTCGCCCTCAGGTCCCGCAGCGCGTACGTCATGATCCGGCTCGTCGCCCGCATCTTTATGAAACCGGGGATGGGCACGCGCAATTCGGCTTCGAGGTGGTAGGTGACGTCGGTGCCCCCGCCCTCCGCCGGGTCGAAGACGTAACTTCCGTCGAGCTTCGTCGTGATGTCGCCCTGCGTCAGATTCCAGGCCAAGGTGTGGGGCGCATCGGAATAGTCGTAGGCCAGGGTGTAGCTCGTGCTCCGGCCAAAGGCGGCGGCACGGAAGGTGACCAGCAGCGGACGGCCCTGGTCATCACGCTCCTTGACCTCGACTTCCTTGACGTCGTTGAAGAACTCGGGGTAGCGCTCGACATCGGCCGCGACGGCAAAGCACCGCTCGGGTGGTGCCGCTACCGACATGTGCTCGGTGGCCTGTTCCGCCACGGTCAGTGGTTCCTTCCTGTCGTGCCCTCGCCCCGGGGGCCGAGTCAGACTGCCACTCCGGCCAGGGCGTCGGCCAGCCTAGAAGCGAGAAGGTCGGTGTCGAAGGATTCCTGCACCCGCTTCCGGGCGGCCCGCCCCATGCGACGGCGCCGGGTCGGGTCGGCCAGCAGGGCGCGCATGGCCTCGGCCAGCGCCCCCGGGTCGCCCGGGTCCTCCACCACCAGGCCGGTCACCCCGTGCTGGACCGCCTCGGAGGCCCCGCCGCTGGCGCCGGCGATTTGGGGGACGCCTGCCGCGGCGGCCTCGAGGAAGACGATGCCGAAGCCCTCCTGTTCCAACCCGAGCCAGCGGGTGCGGCAGGCCATGACGAAGAGGTCGGCGGCGCCGAGGAGCCCGGCCCGGTCTTCGTCGTCCACCCGGCCCAGCACCCGCACGGTCACCGGGCTCTGCTCGGCCTGTCGCTCGAGGTGCGCCAGCTCGCGGCCGGCACCGGCGATGGCCACGACGAGGTCGGGGTAGGACGGGGCCAGGCGGTTGGCCGCCTCGATGAGGACGTCCAAGCCCTTGCGCGGCACCAGCCGGCTCACGCTGACGACAAGCGGCCCCCGGACCGGCAGGCCCAGGCGCGTCCGCATGGCACGGCGCTCGGCCGCCGTGAGCGGCTCGATGGCCGAGGCGTCGACCCCGGGCGGGATGGAGACGACCGGCGCCGTCAGGCGCGGCGCGGCGCGGCGCCCCTCGGCCGCCGGGTAGCCGCCGGCGGAGATGACGAGGGACGCGCCCTGCAGAACGCTCGCCAGCGCCTGCCGCGAGCCAGGCAGGCGCCCCGGCACGGTGACCTCGGCGCCATGGAGGATGACGCCGTAGGGCACGTCGAGGCGATGGCCGAGCAGCCCCAGGGGCAGCACCGGATCGAGCAGCACCAGGTCGATCTCGTGCGCCTCCACGCACCGCCGGATGGTGTCCAGGGTGCCGGGCGTGGGGAAGAAGAGGGTGGACCCTGACACACGCTCGATGTGGACGCCGCGCGTCGCCTGGGCGGCGTCGAAGACGGCGGCGTCCCGGTCGGAAGACGCCGTGAGGACGACGTAGGTGGCGGGATCGAGCCGGCGCCACAAGTCCCAGAGGTAGCTCTGAATGCCGCCCACCTTGGGCGGGAAGTCGTTGGTGACCAGGAGGTGGCGCTTCACGCCGCCTCCGGGCCGGCGGTGCGCGCGCTACGCGGTGCTACTGAAGCGGAGCGTCGGCACCAGGCCGGCGCGCTCGAGCATGCGCATGGCCCGTGCCTCGTCGGCGTCGATGACGATGGCGTCGTCGGGCTCGCGCCCGAGCAGGAAGGTGACCACGCAGTCGTCGCACGCCGCCGTCTCCCGCAGTGCGCAGCACTCGCAGTCGATGGTGAGCCCGTCCTCGGGCTCGGCGCCGGCAGAGCTGTCCCTGGAAGTCGGCATGTCGTTGACCCTCTCTCTTCGGAGCCATGATGGCCGAGAGGTGTGACAGCCACGCTGGTCACGGGGCTCAGGCCTCCGGTGGCAGGGCGGCCAGGGCCGCCCGCAGGGTCTCGTCGACCCCCCAGGCCACGCCCTCGGTGAACACGGCACCGGGAGCCGCCAACACCAGGAAGGGGGCGGCGGCGCGGTAGTGGCCGAAGGCGGGTGTGCTCATGACGACGTCGACGCCGTGGGAGCCGGGCGCGTCGCCGGCCAGGGCGGCGACGGCGGCGGCGTCTTCGTCGCCGGGGCTCTTGGTGACGACGACCAGACGGGCGCGCGTGCCGAGGCCGGCCTGCAGGTCGGCCAGGCCCCGCCACAGGTCGCGGCAGCCGAGGCAGTCCACCGACAAGAACAGAAGCAGGGCCGGCGCGGCGGTGTCCACCATGTCGATCCGACAGGACGCGCCGTCGGGCCGGACGCCCTCGACGTCACGCGGACGGGCGACGGGTGGGCCGACCGAGGTCGGGATGGGACGGAGCCGGCGCAGGATTTCGGCCGGCGGCTCGGTCACGGCACCGTCGACGGCGCGCCCTCGGAGTGCTCCTCGTCGATGATCTCGACGACGCTGCGCCCGTGGCCACACCAGCGGCACACCACCTCGTCGACGTGCCGCGACAGCACCTCCTCGTCCTCTACGACCAACTCGCCCCCCACCGTGTAGTGATGGAAGGCCCTGGTCTGCTGCGAGACGGTGACGTCGAATCGCGTGAGGTTGCCACAGCCGTCGCAACGGTATCGAGGGTGGCCCACGCCGCCCACGGTAGCCGGGACTCGGCCGGGCCTTTCCCGGCGCCGGTGCGGCTCAAGCCGAAGCGATGACCTTCAGATCCGATTCAGCAGCTCGCTCTTCTTGGCGGCGAACTCCTCCTCGGAGATGATGCCGCGCTTGCGCAGGTCGTCAAGCTCGATCAGGCGGTCGCGTATCTCGAAGGGGGCCGCCGGCGGCGCCGGTGAGCCCGGAGTGGGCGCCGGCGCGGGTCCGGTTTCCGGCGCGCTGTCGTCGGTGACGACGCCCAGGCCGAATGGCGGTGTGTCATGTGCGTCTTTGGTTCCGTCCGCGTGGTCGCGGCCCTCGTCGTCGGCGCGCCGGGCGGCGCCGCGCTCGTCGAAGGGCAGCATGTCGGCCGGGATCTCCTCACGCTGGCCGCCGCCGACAAGCTCGTTGATCAGTGAGTTCATCACGCGCTGGACAACGGCCGGCTTGCGCACGTACTCGAGCACCATGGAGTCGTCCTCGCCCTGGACGTCGATGATGATCCGGCCGACGCCGAGCATGCGCTCGATGAAGGACTGCGAGGTGTTGAGCTCGGTGACACGCTGCAGGCGCAGCTGAACGGTGTCGCGCCCGAGGATCCCCTGCCGCACGAAGATCCGGTTCGAGGTGATGGCGATGATGTAGGAGCGCCAGCGCACGAAGCGGCCCAGGAGCCAGACCGCCGGGATGAGAGCGAGGATCAGGAAGGGGTAATTGGTCCACCCCGGCGCGTGGTGCCAGAGGACCAAGATGACGATGATCACCACCCAGGTCCCGATGGAGGTGAACAATGGACCGAAGAGAAAGATCCAGTGCGGTCGCAGCTCGGCCAGCAGCTCCTCGTCCGAGTTGAGGAGCTTCCGTGAGAACGGCACCGAACCACAGTACCGGCGGTGCCGGTCTGGCCGGGGCACGCCGCGACGGCGACATAGCCTGGTGGCATGCCATATCGCGAGGTGGAGCCCGACGAGGTCAAAGCGAGGATCGCCCGAGGTGAGGAAGTCTTCTTGTTGGACGTGCGCGAGCCCGACGAGGTGGAGGCCTGGGCCTACCCGATCGGAGTGAACATCCCGCTCGGCCAGCTGGGCGAGCGGATGGACGAAGTGCCGCGGGACGTGACCGTTGTGGTGGCCTGTCACATGGGCGGCCGCTCGGCCAGGGCGGCGGAGGCACTGAGCGAAGCCGGCTGGACGGCGGAGAATCTGGCGGGCGGGGCGGTGGCCTGGGCGGCCGGCGAGCCCTCGTAGGTAGGTCTTTGTCGTTTCTGCGGCGGTGTGCCAGGCCGCGCAGTGCGCAGTGCGCCGGTCAGTCGCCACGGGCCGGGCGTCCGGAGCTCTCGCTGCGCAAACGCTGCCGCTACCCGTTCAGCGGGCGGCGGGCGGCAGGCGGCGAGGTGTCAAGCATCACCCAGAACTCTGTAAAGGATCAGGCGAACCTCTTTTGTCCAGGATCACCCGGACCACCACAAGCACGTCGTAGGGCTGGTGGGGATCGAACCCACGACCCAAGGATTATGAGTCCTCTGCTCTAACCACTGAGCTACAGCCCCGGGTGGTTTCTAGTCCATGCGCCCCGCGCGACGGTGCCTGCGTGCGTGGCGTGGCGGACGCCTGGCACCTCTACGACCAGGGACCTCGTAGAACACACGGCGGGGGCGGACCCCTCGACGGCCGCCCGACCCGGCATCATGGTGCCGTGCCGTCCTCCCTGCGGGCCTGCCGCGCCTCGTGACCACGGCCGAGGCATCGACC
>DATNLP010000475.1:0-3262 GCA_035602795.1 Acidimicrobiales bacterium
AGCTGGGCACGACGCTCACCTACAGCCTGACCAAGCCCCAGACCCTGACCAGCCTCACCATGCAGGTGGTGGCGGACGGGCGCCACTCCGTCCCGACCTCGATGACCATCGCGTCGGGCACACAGGTGCGCAAGGTCACGCTGCCCCCGATCGCCGACAGCACGGTGCCCAACGCCGTCACGACGGTGCCGGTGTCCTTTCCCGCGCTCAGCGGCCAGACGTTCGTCGTGACCTTCACCGGCGTGCGCGACGAGTACGCAGCGAACTACTACTCCGCCGGGCCGCTGGCCCTCCCGCTCGGCATCGCCGAGATCGGCATCCCCAACGTCAAGTCGGCCCCGACGCCGGTCGACGTCCCGGGGAACTGCGTCTCCAACCTGCTGACGATCGACGGTCAGCCCATCGACGTGGCCGTAGTCGGACCGACGCAGCAGGCGCTCGACAACGGCGAGATGCAGCTGGTGCCCTGCGGGGCCGACGCCAAGGCCATCGCGCTGTCGGCCGGCACCCACGTGGTCCAGACCGCCGTCGGCCACAACCCACCCTGCGCCGGCGCCCCCACCACGTGCACGGGGTGGAACATCGACCAGCTGGTCCTCGACTCGGCCGCCAGCGGCGGGGCCGGCCCGGCCGCCACCCCGACCAATGCCGGCACGCCGGTGCTGCCGGCGACGCAGGCGGGACCCGCCCCGAGGGTGACGCCGACGGCGTCGCACCTCGTCAGCCAGAGGGTCACCGTCACCGGCGCCGACGCCCCGTTCGAGCTCGTGCTCGGCCAGAGCCTGAACAAGGGCTGGCAGGCGGTGGCCGAGCCCGCGCGCGGGGCGCCCGCCGGCTCGCACGCGGTGGACCTGGGTCCGCCGCAGCTGGTCGACGGCTTCGCCAACGGCTGGCACGTGACGTCCGCCGACCTGGCGGCCGTCGGCGGGGCGAACTTCACCGTGGCCTTCACCTGGACTCCCCAGAGCGAGATCTGGGCCGCCCTGGCCGTGTCGACCGCGACCCTGCTGCTGTGCCTGCTGATGGGCTTCCTGCCCGTGCGCTGGCGGCGCGCCCTACGGGCACGCCTGCCCCGGCGGCTACGCGGCCCGGCCGGGCCGGACGCGCCGGAACGACCCGGTGCGCCCTTCGACGCCACGCAGCTGGCCCTGCCCACTTCCGCCGACCGCTCGGCCGGCGAGCGCCCGCGGGGCGTCTGGCTGTTCGTCCGGTCCCTGCTCATCGGCGCCGTCACGGGCGGCGTCGCCCTGCTGGTGGTGCCACCGCTGGCGGGTCTGGCCGTGGGCGTCGTGGTGACGGCGGGACTCCTCGTGCCCTGGCTGCGCGCCGTCGCCACGGTGGGCGGAGTCGCCTTCATCGTCGCCGGCTGCCTCAACGTCGTCCGCGGGCAGCAGGTGCACCACTACATGCCCGGGTCGAACTGGGACGGCTCGTTCGTCAATGCCGGGAACCTGATCTGGCTGGGCGCCGTCCTGCTGCTGGCGGACGCCGTGATCTCGGCGTTCGGCTGGCGGTTGAAGAGACCGCTGGGCGGCCGTGCGCTGCGCGCCGGTTCCGGGCCGGGGCCGGGGCCGGGGGCGGGGCCGACGGCGGAGGGTGCCCCTGAAGCCACGGCCGAGGACCGGCCGGACGAGACGTCCGAGGAGCCGGAGGAGACGGCCGGGGACGAGCGGGAGACGTCCGAGGAAGAGGAGCCATCCGAGGAGAGGGAGAACGAAGCGCCCGAAGCGCCCGAGGAGCCCGAGGAGACGCCCTCTCCCGCGGCGCACCCAGAAGAGCCACCGCAGGTGGCTCCCGAGGAGGCACCTGCGGATCCGGCCGCCCCGCCTGAAGAGGCGCCAGAGGTGGCGCCCGAAGCGCCCGAGGTGGCGCCCGAAGCGCCCGAGGAGATGCCCGGTCCTGCCGCGCCACCCGAGGAGTCACCGGAGGGAGCTCCCGAGGTGACGCCGACCGATCCGGCCACCGCACCTGAAGCGCCTCCCGCTACGCCCCTTGCGCCAGAGGAGACGCCCCCTCCCGCCGCGGAACCCGGGCAGGCGCCGCAGCAGGTCCCCGACGAGACACCTCCCGATCCGGCAGTTCCGCCCGAACAGGCCCCCGCTTCGCCTGTTGCGCCCCAGGTCACGCCCGAGAACGCGCCCGTCCCGGTTTCGCCTGGCTGAGCCCCTGACGGGGTCGGCGTACGCCAGGAACGTGTGCCCGCCGCGCCGGCCATGCATACCTGCCGCGCCGAACGGGTATGTCTAGGGACGGACCCAGCGGCAAGCTTGATCGTCCCTGAAGCGATCGAACGCGGCTGGGTTCCGGTTCAGTTCGGCAGTGACGCCCGGAGGGATGGCGACGGCGGCGGGCCTAGCGATCAGGCAGGGGTGCCATCTGCCCCGCCAGCGCCTCGAGGGCGCGGCGGGCAGTGGCGTCCCAAGTGAACCACCGGGCCCGGGCCAGCGCGCCCTTGGACAGGCGGCTGCGCAGCACGTCGTCGCGGAGCACCCGCGCCAGGGCGGGGCCGAGTCCTTCTACCCCGTCGACCAGCAGGCCCGATTCGCCATCGAGCACCGCGTCACGGTGGCCCGCGATCGATGTCGCCACGGCCGGCGTCCCGCAGGCGGCCGCCTCGGTCAGCGTCATGCCCCAGCCCTCGCGCTGGGAGCTGCTGGCCACGACCCAGGCCCGCCGGTACCACCACACCAGCTCGTCGTCCTCGATGTGCCCGGGCATGTCGATCCAGTCCTCGGCGCCCAGCTCGGCCCGCAGGGCCTCGAGGGAGTTGCGCTCGATACCCTCCCCGATGATCACGGCGCGTAGCTCCGGCTGTTCGGCCTTCACCTCGGCCAGGGCGCGCAGCAAGTCGTCGAAGCGCTTCACCTTGACCAGCCGCCCGACCGCCAGCACCAACGGGACGGGTGAGCGGTGCCCACCGGGCGTGTAGCGGCCGTCCACCCCGGGCGGGGCCACCGAGATGCGGTCCGGGTGCAGGCCCAGCAGCTCGACGATCTCGTCCCGCGACGACTCGGAGAGCGTCACGATGTGGCTGTGCCGGTAGAGCGGCGGGGCCAGGCGCCGCTCGGTGGCGTAGCCCAGCCGGGCCAGCGTCGGCGGGAGCACCATGCCCCACATCTCGGCATGGACGTGGTGCAGGAAGACGATGCGCGGCCCCCGGTACCAGATCGGCGACAGAAACGGCATGCCGTTCCAGATCTCCACCAGGGCGTCACCGGGGCGGTGCCCCATGCGGATGCCTTCCCACGCCGCGCCCGGGAAG
>DATNLP010000476.1:0-4071 GCA_035602795.1 Acidimicrobiales bacterium
GGGCCGGCCCGCCTGGCCCACTGCATGCGCTGGATCGCCCAGGCGGAGACGGCGCTCGACATGATGGTGGACCGCGCCCTGCACCGGTACTCGCACGGCTCGCTGCTGGCCGAGAAGCAGGGGATCCAGTGGCTCATCGCCGACTCGGCCATGGAGCTCTACCAGTGCAAGCTCATGGTGCTCCACGCGGCGTACAAGATCGACCGGGGCGACGATTTCCGCACCGAGGTCTCCATGGCCAAGCACTTCGTGGCCAACAGCCTCAACCGCATCATCGACCGCTCCATGCAGGTCCATGGCGCGCTCGGCTACTCCACGGACACCCCGCTCGCCGGCATGCTGCAACACGCCCGCTGGGCCCGCCTGGCCGACGGCGCCGACGAAATCCACCAGATGCGCATCGCCGAGCGCACCATCACCGCCTACACGGACACCGGGTCGACCAACGCGGCCACGGGCGGGCTTCCCCTCTGACCCATGGGCTGCCTCTTCGCTCTCATCGCGGCCTTCTCGGCCCGCTTCGCGATCTTCCTCCTGTGGATCTTCAGCGATCGCCTTACCGTCGCCTTTCGCTCGGGCTGGGAGGGTGTGCTGGGGTTCATCTTCCTGCCCTACGCGACGCTCTTCTACGCGTTGGTCTACGCCCCGGGTAAAGGGGTGGACGCCTTCGGGTGGGTGATCGTCGCCCTTGGCGTGCTGCTCGACCTGGGCTCGCACCTGTCCGGCTCGCGGGTCGAGCGCCGGCGCCGGCACAGCCGGGCCGACGCGTAGCGCGTCAGGCGAACTGCAGCCGCAGGTCGGGCTCGGGCCCGAAGGCCGGATCGCTCGGACCCGAGATGGCCAGCTTCTGCCAGCCGGCCACGCCGATCATGGCGGCGTTGTCGGTGGCCATCGACTGGGGCGGGATCAGCAGCTTGGTGCCGAACTCGTCGGCCAGCACCTGGGCCCGGGCCCGCAGCACCGGGCTGGCCGCCACGCCCCCGACGATGGCTACCGCGGGGTCGCCGAACGCCTCGAGCGCCCGGCGCAGCTTGGCGCACAGCACGTCCATGCAGGCGGCCACGAACGACGCCGCCACCTCGGTGTCGGAGGAGTCGGGATTGGCCCGCACGTGGTTGACCACGGCCGTCTTCAAGCCCGAGAACGAGAACGCGAAGCCCTCGGCCAGCATGGGGCGGGGGAAGTGGAGCGTGTCCTCGCCGTCCGCCGCCATGCGGTCGAGCACCGGCCCCCCGGGATAGCCGAGGCCGAGGAACCGGGCCACCTTGTCGTACGCCTCGCCCACGGAGTCGTCGACCGTCTCGCCCAGCAGCTCGTAGGCGCCCGGGGCGGTGGCGCGGGTGAGCATGCAGTGTCCACCCGAGACGAGCAGGGCGGTCTGCGGGAACGGCACGTCCCGGTCGGCCAGGTACACGCTGGCCAAATGGCCCTCGAGATGGTTGACGGCGACGACCGGCACACCCCAGCCCAGCGCCAGCGCCTTGGCCGTCGCGATGCCGACCAGCAGCGCGCCCACCAGGCCCGGACCGGACGTCACCGCCACCGCCTCGAGGTCCGGGCCGGCCACGCCCGCGTCGTCCAACGCCTTCGCCACGACAGCCGAGATCGTCTCGGTGTGGGCCCGGCTGGCCAGTTCGGGCACGACCCCGCCGAAGACGGCGTGCAGGTCGATTTGGCTCGCCACCACCGAGGAGCGCACCACCAGCGCGTCGTCCACCACGGCGGCGGCCGTCTCGTCGCACGACGTCTCTATGGCCAACAGCAGCGGGCTCACTTCGCCCGCGCCCGCGTTTGCCCCCGCCCCTGTTCCTCCACCCGAGTCGCCGCCACCGCCACCGGATCTGCCCCCACCGCTGTCACCGAAACCGCGCCGGCCAGCACCGCCTCCACGTCGGCCCACGCGATGGCTCCCTCGCGCTCGAGCAACGGCGTCGCCCCCGACACGCTCACCAGCGTCGACGGCACCTCGGTCAGCGCCCCGCCGTCGACGATCAGTCGGACCAAGCGGCCCAGGGCCTCCGCCACGTCCTCGGCCCGGCGCGGCGTCGGCGCGCCGTGCGGGTTGGCGCTCGTGACGAGGAGCGGGCCCGTCTCGGCCAGCAGCGCCCGCAGGAACGGGTGGTCGGGGATGCGGACCGCCACCTCGGTCCGCCCGGCCAGCCATCCGGGCCGGAGGGCGCCGGCGCCCGCCTCGAACCCGAAGGCGAGCGTGAGCGGCCCCGGCCACCACCTGCGGGCCAGGGTCTGCGCCGCCTCGGTGAACGAGACGCCCAGGCTCCGCACCTGCTCGGGCGATGCCGCCAAGACGGGCAGGTGCATGCCTTCGGGCCGGTCCTTCGCCCGGTAGACCGCCTGCACCGCTTCGGCGTCGCCGGGCAGCGCCGCCAGCCCGTACACCGTGTCGGTGGGCACGACCACCAGCGCACCCGCCCGGAGCGCCGCCACCGCCGCCGCCAAGGCGCCGTCGTCCCCGGCGCGCACCATCCTCATGTTCACGTCGCCCCTCTCCGGCACCGGCACCGGCTCCGGCTCCGGCTCCTCCATCACCGGCTGCGGCCCCGCCGCCGGCTCAGAGCCGCAGGGGGCGGATGGGAGCCGCCACGAGCGCCGGCTCGGAGCGCCAGTCGACACCGGGCACGTCGATGTAGAGCTCGATCTCGTTGCCGTCGGGATCGAGGATGTAAAGGCTGTGCGTCACGGTGTGGTCCGAGGCGCCGACGACGGTCCCACCGGCCGCCTGCACGGTGGCCAACGCGGCGCGCAGGTCGTCGTCGGTGTCGCCCACGTTCAGGCCGAAGTGGTACAGGCCGACCCGGCGTCCGGCCGGGATGGGCGCGGCATCGGGACCGACCTCAATGAGCAGCAGCTCGTGGTGCGTGCGACCCGACGAGAACGCCGCCACCCCCACGGGCTCCTGGCCCTGGTCCGGCTCGGGCAGGATCTGCTGCCAGCCCAGCACGTCCCGGTAGAAGGCGGCCGACCGGCCGACGTCCCGCACGTAGAGGACGAGGTGGCCGAGTTCGCGTACCGTCATGCGCTAACGGTACCGGCCTCCTCGGCTCGCAGTGACGCTGCGGTGCGGACCCAGTTCGCCGTGGGTGGCATCCCGGGCCCGAGATGGATGGGGACGTCGAAGGGCTGGGACTCCAGCCCGGCCGCCTCCATCAGCTCGGTGAGCGCGTGCGGCACGGCCGCCGCGATGTCCCACAGACGTGGCACGGCCCGGGAGTCGGCCGCGAAGCCCCAGTACAGGACGCCGCGGTAGCTCATGATGGTCACGTTCAGGCCCATGCCGTCCATGACGGGGCCCAACGGGAACATGCCCAACAGCTCGCTGCCGCCCAGGTACAGCGGAAAGTCGGGGCCGGGCACGTTGGACACCACCAGGTTGGCCACGGGGCGGTGCCGGTCGGCCAGCTTCATTCCGGTGTACAGACGGGCCGCCGCCGCGGCGAGGTTCGGCGAGGCGTGCTCGGCCCAATTCTGAAGGGTCGTCGCCCCGAGGGCCTTGTGCTCCTCCTTGGCCCCCTTCGTGCTCTCGTGGATCACCTGCAGGCGCTCCAGCGGGTCGTCGAGCTGGCAGGGCAGCTGTACGAACATGCTCGACACCTTGTTGGAGCCCTTCAGCTCCGCGACGTCGGGCGTCACCGACACCGGCACGACGGACACCAGCGGGATTTCGGGCAGCTCGTCGCCCGCCAGCAGGTACGTGCGCAGCGCGCCGGCGCACATGGCCAGCACGACGTCGTTGACGGTCGTGCCCATCTTGTTCTTGAGCGCCTTGGCGTCCTCCAGGCTGGCGGCGGCGAAGGCCACCCGGCGCCGGGCGTGCACGGCGACGTTGATGGACGTGCGGGGCGCCGTCAGGGGCAGCGCCCCGCTGCGCATCGAGTCGTCCCGGCGCACCTGGCGAATGCCGAAGATGCTCCGGACGGTGCGCAGCATCATGCGGCCCACGTCGAACGGGGCCACCAGGCTGGAGATCATCGCCTGCGACACCAGCTCGAGGCCAGACGGGATGCGCGTGTCGAGCGGGCGCTCGGTCTCGTGCGGCGGTGCCGGCGGCTCGGG
>DATNLP010000477.1:0-5125 GCA_035602795.1 Acidimicrobiales bacterium
CGCGCCGCAGCCGACGGCGTCGCCCTGCCCGAGGGCCTCGCGCCACTCCTTGGTGGCGGCGTCGGACCTCGCCTCGGGCCCGCAGAGGGCGCCCAGGGCGAGCACGGACGGGAGGAACGGCGCGGCGGCCAGGCGCCGACCGATCTGCTCGCACAGCACCGCCAGCTCGACCAGCCCCAGGCCCAGTCCCCCCTCGTCTTCGGGCAGCTCGATCGCCAGCCAGCCCTGCTCGGCCATGGCGGCCCAAATAGCGGTGTCGTAGCCGCGGGGCGCCTCCCCCGGCGCACCGGCTTCGGCGGCACCGGCGCCGGCGCCGGCTCCGGCTCCGGGCAAGGTGCCCACGACGGCGCCCCTCCCCACTCGGGCCCGGAGCGCGTCGGGCCCGGCCAGGCGGTCGAGCAGCGTGGCCGCGGCGTCGCGCAGCGCCTGCTGGTCGAGGGAGAGGTCAAAGTCCACGGCGGCGCAGTCTACGGTCACCTCCGGCGAGGAAGTCACCCTCAGGGACGGCTGTGCCATGCTGCGCCGCATGGATCTGCGCGCCACGGCCGAGCAGGAGACCCTCCGCCAGGAGTTCCGGTCGTGGCTGGTCGAGCACCTCCCGTGGCCTTACGGCGTGGGACTGCCGCCGCGCTTCGACGACCTGGCCGAGACAGTCGCGTTCGGCCGGCGCTGGCAGGCCGACCTGGCCGCCGAAGGGTGGGTCGGTGTCACCTGGCCCGTCGAGTACGGCGGCCGCGGCCTCGGCGCGCTCGAGAACTACGTCGTGATCGAGGAGCTGGCACGGGCCCGAGCGCCCGAGCTGGTCGGCCGCATCGGCATCAACCTGGTGGGGCCGACCCTGTTGGCGCACGGCACGTCCGAGCAGAAGGAGCGCTTCCTGCCGCGCATCCTCTCGGCCCAGGAACTGTGGTGCCAGCTCTTCAGCGAGCCCGACGCCGGCAGCGACCTGGCTTCGCTGACCACGCGCGCCGTCGCGGTGGAGGGCGGCTACCGCGTGACGGGCCGCAAGGTGTGGACCTCCTACGCGCAGTTCGCCGACTGGGGGCTGTGCCTGACCCGCTCGGATCCCGACGCGCCGAAGCGCCAGCTTGGCATCACGGCACTCGTGGTGGACATGCACGCCGAGGGCGTGGTGGTGCACCCGCTCGTGCAGTCGACCGGTGAGGCCGAGTTCAACGAGGTCGAGCTGGACGGCGTCTTCGTGCCCGCCGAGCGCCGGTTGGGTGCCGAAGGCGAGGGTTGGACGGTGGCCAACTCCACCCTGTCGCACGAGCGGGGCGTCAACCCGCGCCAGCTCGTCATCCACGCGCAGCTCATCGAGGAGCTGCTGCGACTGGCCCACCACAACGGGAGCTTCGACGACTGGCGCCTGCGCCAGCAGCTGGCTCAGGCCGCCACCGAGGTCCGCCTCTTCCAGCTGCACAACTGGCGCTCGCTCACCCGGCTCTCCAAGGGTGAGGCACCCGGCCCCGAGGGCAGCGCCCTCAAGCTGTACTGGAGCGAGATGTCCAAGCGGCTGCACCAGACGGCGCTCGACGTCCTCGGCCCGGCCTCGCCGCTGTGGGAGGGCGCCCCGGGCAACCCCGACAACGGCGCCTGGCAGCGCTCGTGGCTCTATTACCAGGCGTCCTCCATCTTCGCGGGCACCAACGAGATTCAGCGCACGCTGGTGGGCGAGCGGGTGCTGGGGCTGCCGCGTGGCTGAGGACGGGCGGGGGCCGCTGAACGGCATCCGGGTGGTCGACGTCGGCACTCGGATCTCCGCGCCGTTCTGCGCCGGGCTGCTGGGCGAGCTCGGGGCGGACGTGATCAAGGTCGAGCTGCCGGGCGAGGGCGACTTCATGCGCTCCATGGGCCCCTTCGTCCCGGTCGACGGCGCGCCGGACTACTCGCTGTCCTGGGCCGTGGAGGGCCGCGGGCGTCGCGGCGCCACGTGCGACCTGCGCCGGCCCGAGGGCAAGGAGTTGTTCAAGCGGCTGGTGGCCACGTCGGACGTCCTGTGCGAGAACTTCCGGCCCGGCACCATGGAGAAGTGGGGGCTGGGACCCGACGACCTGCCCGAGGATCTCGTCTACGTTCGCATCAGCGTGTTCGGTCAGAGCGGGCCCTACGCGCCACGGCCGGGCCTCGACCGCCTGGGCATCGCGTTCGGCGGCCTGCTCCACCTCACCGGTGACCCGGACCGCCCGCCGGTGCGCCCGGGGGTCACCGTCTCGGACTACCTGACCGGCACCTTCGCCGCCTTCGCCGCCGTGGCCGCACTCTACGGGCGTGACGCGCGTGGCGGGAATGGCGGCGGAGAGGTGATCGACGCACCGCTCTACGCGTCGATCCTGCGCATCCTCGAATGGACGCTGGCCGGCTACGACCGCCTGGGCATTGTGCGCGGGCGCGAAGGCAACCGTCTGTCCCACTCGGCGCCGCTCGACAACTACCCGACGGCCGACGGCTTCTTCGTCTGCATCGTCGCCGGCTCGGACGCCAACTTCGTGCGGTTGTGCGCAGCCATGGGCCGGCCCGACCTGGCGAGCGACGCGCGCTTCGCCACGCTGGCCGAGCGTGCGGCGCGCGGCGACGAGATCAACGGCTTGGTGGCCGAGTGGACGTCGGGTCTCACGGCCGAGGACATCACGGCCCGCTGCGTCGAGCACGACGTGCCGATCGGCACCGCCTACAGCGCCGCCGACATCTTCGCCGACCCGCACATGACGGCGCGCGGCGACCTGGTCCCCGTCGAGGACCCCGTCATCGGGACGGTGCGCCAGCAGGCGCCGTTCCCGCGCCTGGCGCGGCACCCCACGCCGGTGCCGTCGGGCGCGCCGCGCCTGGGCGAGCACAACCGCGAGGTGTGGTGCGACCTGGTCGGCCTGAGCGAGACCGAGTTGACCGACCTCGCCGCACGCGGCGTCGTCTGAGGCCGCGCGCGGTGCCGGGACGGGCCGCTGGCTAAATGGTGAGGCGCCCGAGGAAGGAGGCCCCGCCGAAGGTGAAGATGCCGCCGTCGGCCGCCGCCATCCAGTAGCCGTTGGTGGCGTTGTCCGGAGCCAGGCCCACCACCGGGGCGTCGAGCGCCATGCCGCCGGTCGAGCCGTCGAACGGCGCGTTGCCGTAGGTGAAGATGCCCCCGTCGGCGGCCACGAAGCGGTACCCCTGCCCGTTGCCCGACGCCTCCATGCCGACGATGGGCTGGTTGAGCCGGATGTTGCCGGTGCTGCCGTAGAACGGGGCGTCGTAGCTGAAGATGCCGCCGTCGGAGGACACCAGCCAGTAGCCCTCGCCGTCGGGCGTGGACGCCATGCCGACGATGGGCTTGTTGAGCCGCACGGATCCGGTCGAGCCGTAGAAGCCGGCGTCCCCGAAGCTGAAGGTGCCGCCGTCGGATGCCACGAGCCAGTAGCCGCCGTCATCGGGGGTCGCCGCCATGCCGACGATGGGCGCATTGAGGGGTGTCGACACGGAGCCGTAGTTCTGGGCGTCGCCGAACGCACCCACCGTCCCGTTGGCCTCGGCCTCCCAGTAGCCGCTGCCGTTGGCCATGGGCGCGATGCCGACCACCCGTGTGGGCGAGCCGAGATCGTCCGCCACCTGGTCCCACGTCATGGTGACGTCGGTCGGCACCGCGCACGAGCTCACCATGAGGGCGGAGAACGACCCGCCCGGAGAGCCGGTCGAGGAGAAATCGGCGCCCATGGACAGCACCGGCGGGCCGTTCGGGCAACTGGCGTACTCGTGCAAGATGATGTCGCGGTGGTCCCAGCAACCGGCCGGCGTGGCCAGGCTGCAGGTGGCGTTGGACGTCGACCCGCCGCCGTAGCCGTCCTCGTACACCCAGTAATAGTCGGCCTGAAGCACGGATGACATGCCGCCGGCCCACACGGCGCCGCCATAGGTGATGGGCGCGCCACCGGTCACCGTCGCGGGGAAGCTCGGATCGGTTCCGGCCTCGGCGCCGGCCAGGGCGAGGAAGTTGAGCTGGGTCGTCATGTACTCGATGGGCGGCAGCCCCCGGTCGATGCGCTCGTAGTTGAGCACGGCGAAGACTTGCTCGGGCTCTGGCAACGCGGCCAGCTCCGACTCGGCGAACGGCATGGGAGTGACGCCCTCGTCGGCCGCGGCGGAGTCGATGGAGTCCAGCCAGTCGCCGCTGGTCGGCGCGATGTTGGCCGGTGGGTTGGCCGGAGGCAGGATGCCGGTGGCGCCCGCCGGCGCGCTCGCCCATCCACTCAGTCCGGCACCGACGGACGCCATGCACATGACTCCGATCGGCAGCAACAGCGCCGCAATGCGACGACGCGCACCACTCTGCACCCTGGTCCCCCCCTGGCCCTCTCTTCCCTTTCGGCAGTATGCGGAGGGGACCGCAGCGATTTGAATGGGACCTTTTGACTAAATGTTGTGACGCGCGCGTCGGCCGACCCGCCGGCGGCCGCCCGTCCGCATCGCCCATTGCATTCGGCGACACCGCTGGTCGTGCGGGGTCGGGCGGGAGCTGGGGCCGGACGCCTCGTCCTCGTCATCACCGCCGGCGCTCGTCCCGGGCGGCCTACGGCCGCAACGCGGCAGCCACGTGCCGGCAATGGCGCTGCGACCGTCTCTGGCTGAGGGCTGAGGGCTGCGCGCTGAGTGCTGAGTGCTGAGTCCGATCTTCTACTCGGCGCTCTGTTCTCGGACTTCTGTTCCCAGTGTTAGCTCGCGGTGACCAGCCGGCCCATGAACGAGGCGCCGCCGTAGGTGAAGATGCCGCCGTCGGCCGCCGCCATCCAGTAGCCGTTGGTGGCGTTGTCCGGCGCCATGCCCACCACCGGGGCGTCCAGCGTTATGCCGCCGGTCGAGCCGTCGAACGGTGCGTTGCCGTAGGTGAAGATGCCGCCGTCGGAGGCCACGAATCGATACCCCTGCCCGTTCGGCGTTGCCTCCATGCCGACGATGGGCCGGTTGAGCCGGATGCTGCCCGTGCTGCCGAAGAACGGGGCGTTGTAGCTGAAGATGCCGCCGTCGGAGGCGACCTCCCAGTAGCCACCCGTCGCCGGGTCGGCCGCGATGCCCACGATGGGGGCGTTGAGCGAAGTGGCGCCCATGGACCCGTAGAAGGCGGCATCGCCGAAGCTGAAGATGCCGCCGTCGG
>DATNLP010000488.1:0-4401 GCA_035602795.1 Acidimicrobiales bacterium
TGGCCGGCAGCGCGGCGTGGCGGCTCGGGAGGGGGCACGGCCCGCTCGACCATTTCGGGTGGTCGCCGGCGCCGTAGGCTGAAGGGCGCCATGACGCTGCACGAGACCGACATGGGACCCTTGGAGGTCGAGTCCCCGATCGCGGTCCCCTCCGACGAGGCCCCGGAGGTCCCGGTCGCAGCCGCCGGTGGTGGTGGAGAGCCGCTGCGCCCGCCGGCCCGCGGCGGCATCTCGATGCGCCCGGCCATGGTCGTGCTGGGACTGGCCGTGCTGATCCTGGCCGTGTTCATCACCATCGCTATCGTGACCTCGCAGTCGCCCGCCCCGGTGAAGACCAGCACGGCGGCGCGGGTGGTGCCGGGCACGGCCGTCCGCGCGGTGGCGGCGGCCGACGCACTGACGCCGATCATCAGCTCGGGCCAGCCGCCGTCCAACATCATCAACGCGGTGGACCTCCCGGCGGGCGCCGTGCGCGTGGCGCACCAGAACAACGCCGGCAACTCCGGCCAGTACGACTCGCAGATCACGGTGCGCTCGGACGAATCGCAGGGCGCGCTGCTCACCTTCTACTCGGCGGACCTCAAGTGGGAGGGCTGGCAGGTCTTCGACCGCGGGCCGGCCGCCAACGACCCCGGGGCCACCGAGGTGCTGGGCAAGCTGGCCGGGACGGACGGCTACTACTGGGAGATCGGGGTGACCATTCCGCTCACGACCTTCGGGGCCGGGGCGCCGGCCGGCGGCTGGACGAACGTCACCGTGCGCCTGCTGCAGGAGGGCGATCCCGAGTAGCGGCGGGGGCGGTCGGGCGGCGGCGCTTGGTGGCGCGGCCGGCGGAGCGCTCGGGGATTCAGGTTCGGCCGGTCGTGGTCGTGGTTCCGGGCAGAGCTCAGGATGTCGTGCCGGCGGACACGGCCTCACGTCGGTCCGACACTGGTAACTCGTCGTCGTCGGACCTGGCGGGCCGTGGTGCCCGCTCCTTCAGCAGGTAGGCCCAGACGAAGAAGTTGACCGGGTAGAGCAGGTAGCCCACGCGCGGATTGGGCGCCAGCAAGATGAGCACCGTCATGACGACGCCGGCGATGCTGCAGACCTCCCAGGCCGTGCGCGGTGTGTGCTTGTAGAGGTGCCGGGCCAGGCCGACGGCCAGGATGATCCCCACGGCGAACGGCAGCGCGCGGTTGAGCGACGGGAACTCCGTCACGAGCACGTGGCCGGGCAGCGCGCTGGCCGCGGTCGACGGGATGGCGCTCAGGCCCAGCGGGAACAGCACGACGTCGTCGATCAGCGCGAACGGTCCGCGCAGGGCGAAGGGGAAGATGGCCGGCACGGCGACCACGAGGATGCCGGCCAGCATGGTGAACGGCCGGCGCTCGCCGCGCTTGCCACGGGCGGCGAAGAGCGCCAACACCGCCAACGGCCACGCGGTGAACTTCATGGCCGACGCGATGCCGAGCACCACGCCCGAAAGGAAGGGTTGTCGACGCTGCGCCAGCACCATGGCGAGCAAAAGGAAGGCCACGACGGGGATGTCGTCGCCTCCGGTGGAAAGTGGCAGCGACGCCAGCGGCAAGATGACGAGGGCCTGGAGGGCGCGTATCTTGCGGCGCCCGTTGGCCTTGCACAGGTAGAGGGCGAGCGTCCCGGCGACCAGGGTGGTCAGACAGAAGAAGATGCGGGCGTCGCTCAGCCCGTTGTTGGGCCAGATTTCGCTGGGGATGCCCAGCACGGCCATGAGCGGCAGGTAGGGCAGGAAGCCGGCGTAGTCGGGCTCGCCCGGCGGGTGGTACTTGACCGGGTGGTCCTCCCGTATCAGGGGGCGGTAGGGGTTCTGGCCCTTGACGAGGTCCTGCCCGCCGATCTCGACCGACGTCACCTCGGGCTGCAGATGTGACCCGGGCACGCCGTCGAACTGCCACAGGATCTCGAGGCCCATGGGGATGGCCAGCGCGCCCACGAAGACGCACCCGGCGATGACCAGACGGGCCAGCCAGGCGCGTCGGTGTTGGCGCGGGGACAGGGCGCCGTTGCGGCGGCGCCGGGCGCGGCGCACGAGCCACGCCAGGACGGCCGAGGCGAGTGCGCCGAACGCGAACGGCGACAGGGCCATGCGGCCCCACACCTGGTACAGCGCATTGGTCGACGTATAGATGGTGGCGAAGGCGAACAGCGCGCTGGCGAAGTACAGCAGGGCGTCGCCCCACTCGGGTGGGATGGCCATGACCCGCTCGACCACCGAACGCGTGGCGGCCGCCACAAGGGCTACCGGACGATCGACGGAGGTCGTGGTGGTGGTCGGCATTGTCGTCGCAACAACTTCGCATTCGTGACGCGCGGGCGGGAGCGCCCCCCAGCGGAATCTTAGAGGCCGAGCTCCTCCAAATAGAACCCCAATTCCGCCTCCAAACATGCGGTGAGGGTGTCAGCCCGGCGGAACCCGTGCCCCTCCCCCTCGAAGAAGCGCAGGTCGCACGGCCGTCCGGCGGATTCCAGCGCGGCACGCATGCGCTCGGCCTGCTCGCGGGGCACGACGGCGTCATCGGTGCCCTGGAGCAGGAGCACCGATCCCGCCATGGCGGCGGCCCGGGCCACCGGCGAGCGCTCCACGTAGAGGGCGCGGGCCCCTGGCAGCGGTCCGATCAGGCGGTCCGTGTAGTGGGCCTCGAAGTCGTGCCTGGTGGCGACGAGGCTGAGCAGGTCGGTCACCCCGTACCAGGACGCGCAGGCGCCGAAGCCCTCGCCCGAGGCGAGTGCGTTGAGCGCGGTCATGCCGCCGGCACTGCCGCCCCGGATGGCCAGGCGCCGCGCGTCGACGTCGCCGCGCCCGGCCAGGTGGAGCGCCGCATCGAGGCAGTCCTCGGCATCGGCCACGCCCCACTGCCCCCACAGCGCGTCGCGGTAGTCCCGGCCATGCCCGGAGCTGCCGGCGTAGTCGACGCACGCCACCGCGAACCCGCGGGTGGTGAAGAACTGCAGCGTGAGGTCGAGGCCGGCCTGGCACGACGACGTCGGGCCGCCGTGGCACCACACCACCAGCGGGGGTGCCTGCTCCGGGTGGCCCTGCGTGGCCGACAGGGTCGGGCGGTAGAGGGTGCCGAAGACGACCCGACCCGAGCGCCCGTCCAGGCTGAACGGCTCGGCCACGGCCACGTCGCCGGGGTCGAGGGCGGTGCCGCCGGCGCCCGGGGGCCGCAGCGGGCGGGCCGGTTGGTCGGGGGCGAGCAGCCACACGTTGTTGGGGGCGTCCGGGGTGCTGCCGATCAGCGCCACGGCGTCGCCGTGGGCGCACACGGTTGAGATCGAGACGCAGGGTTGGGGCAGCGGCGTGGGTGGGCGGGCGTCCCGAGGGCTGAAGAGCACCAGAGAGTCCCGGCCGGCGACCGTGCGCCGGGCGGCCAGGCTGCGATCGGGCCGCTGGGCCATGGTCGTCTGCCCGAGGACCCAGTCGGGACCGTGAAACTCGGCAGCCTCGGTGCTCAGGGCCACCGGTTCGGTGACCGCCGCCCCCGCGTCGAAGGGACCCACGCGGACGTAGGGCTGCCACCAGCCGGCGCGGTCGGATACGAAGCGCAGGCTGCCGTCGTGCTGCCAGGCCGGCTGGCCCACGGACTCGGCCGGCCCGCCGGCGATGGTGACCGGCGGCCCGGCCACCGTCAACGTCGGGGTCGGCGTCGGCGTCGGCGTCGCACCGTCGTCGCCCCCGGCGGACCGGTCGGTGCGGACCAGCGGCACCACCAACAGCACCGAGGCGTCCCACGGCATATCCGGGTGGTCCCAGACCACCACGGCGAGGAATGCGCCCGTCCCGTCGACCCGCGGCGCACCGTAGAAGTCGTGCCCCTCGAGCAGAGTCGCCTCGACCGCGCCGTCCCGCGTGGGCAGCGCCACCACGCTGCGGGCCGGCTGGGCCACTCCCTCCCGGTGGGTCTCGCGCACCGCGAGCACCCAGTCGCCGTCGGCGGTGGCGCCCAGGCCGCCGTGGCGGAGCTCGGTCCCCTGGGCCGGCGCCGGAGTCAGTGGGCGCGGTACCGCCGCCCCTTCGCCGCCTTCGGCGGCCGGGCCGTCGCAGAACCACACCCGCTGGTCGGCCTGGTCGACGTAGGCGAACGCGCCGTCGGCGTGTCCCGGCACGAGGCTGATGGCCCCGCCCCCGTATTCGTGGACCCGGCTGCGGATGCTCACCCCCGGTGGCGAGTGGTCGGTCGGGGCGCCGTCCTCCGTGCACCGCACCATCACCACGCGGCCCGCCTCGGCCGGTCTCGACTCCAGCCAGAAGAGGGCGCGCCCGTCGGAGCACAGCTCGCTGAGCGACACCTTGGCCTGCGCCACGTCGGATGCCGCAAGCGGGGATGCCCAATGCCCGTGGGGCGCGGTGGCGACCATTGGTAGTCAGGGGCGCAGTGT
>DATNLP010000503.1:0-2143 GCA_035602795.1 Acidimicrobiales bacterium
CTCGGGCCCACCCAGAATGGTCCCTGGGCCCCGGAAGTGGAAGTACATGGGCACCTCGTTGTAGGTGTAGACGCCCGTCGCCACGACCACGTTGATGTCGGGCACCTCCGCCGCGATGGCCGCCACGCGCGGGATGTAGCGGCCCAGGCCGACCACCGTCAGGTCGACCAGCGTGTCGATGCCGCGCTGCTTGAGCTCACGGAGCTTGTCCACCGCCCGCGCCCGCTGCGCCGACTCGTCCCACTCGGCCGACGTCTTCTCGATCTCGGGGCTCAGCACGAAGATGTGCTCGTGCATGAGGGTGGCGCCGAGCGTGCCGCCGTCGACGGGGCCCTGCACCGTGTTGACCTGGGACATCATCCCCCCTTACCGGCCGCTCCGCCCGGGCCGGGCGCCGGCCGATCGTAGCGGTGGTCGCCGATTTCGAGCCGGGGTCGTGCGGCACAATGTCACAGGAGGCCCACAGCGGGCCATGCGTCGGGGTCGATGCGGGCATGGTGCGATGTGGGCCGTTCCGAGAGCAGAGGTCGCGACCACATGGCACTCCCCAGCGAGGCGAGCACACCCGAGACCCGGGCGAAGGCGCAGGCGAGGGTGCGCCGGCTCACCCGGGGTGCCGTCCTCGCCGCCGCCGGGCTCACGGCGCTCATCGGCGTCGTCGTGGCCGAGGAGCACCCCGGCTCGAGCAGCCCGACCAAGGAGTCCGGCAGCGCGGGTTCGACGTCGAACACCTCCAACACCGGGACTTCGAACACCGGCAGCTCCAACACCGGCAACTCCAACACCGGCAGCTCCGGCTCCGGCTCCGGCTCGACCTCCGACACCACCACCACGACCACGGCCGGCTCGTCGGCGCCGACCTCCACCTCCTCCCGACCCACCGTCACGTCCGGCGGCACGTCGTCGTGACGGCAACCGACACGTTCGAGTCGGCACTCACGGCGCGCTCGTTCCGCGCCATCGGCACGACGGCCACGGTCGTGGTGCAGGACCCCGCCCTGGCCGGGGCGGCCGAGTGCATGCTCGCCCGCGCCGTCGAGGAGATCGACCTCACCTGCAGCCGCTTCCGAGACGACTCGGAGCTGGCCATGCTCCATGCCAACGCCGGCCGCACCGTGCCCGTCAGCGCCTTGCTCTTCGAGGCGCTCGAGGTGGCGTGCGACGTGGCCCGCCGCACCGGTGGCGCCGTCGACCCCACGGTCGGCAACGCCCTCGCCGCCCTGGGCTACGACGCCGACCTCGACGAGGTGCGCCGCCGCCCGCCGGCGCCGCCCGGTGCCCTCGGCCGGGTCGCCGGCTACCGGCACGTCCAGCTGCATCCGCGCTCCCGTTCCGTGCGTATCCCCAAGGGTGTCCTCCTCGACCTCGGCTCCACGGCCAAGGCGCTGGCCGCCGACCGCGCCGCGGCCCGTATCGCCCACGTGGTCGGGGGCGGGGTGCTGGTGAGCCTCGGTGGTGACGTCGCCGTCGCCGGCCCGCCGCCCGCCGGCGGGTGGGCCGTGGGCATCGCCCCGGAGTCCTCCACCCCGGCCGACCAGGTCGACCAGGTCGTGGCCATCCGCGGGGGCGGCCTCGCCAGCTCGGCCGTCGCCGTCCGCACCTGGGCCACCTCGGCGCGGCGGGTCCACCACATCGTCGACCCGCGGACGGGGGACTGTGTCGAGCCCTACTGGTCACTCGTGTCGGCCACCGGCGGCTCCTGTGTCGAGGCCAACCTGGTGTCGACGGCCGCCGTCGTGTGGGGTGAACAGGCCCTCGACCTCGTGCCCCCGCTGGGCCAGGCCGCCCGCCTGGTGCGCTCCGACGGCCGCATCTTCTACCTCGGCGGCTGGCCGGTGGACGAGGCGCCATGAGCAGCTCGACCGCGCTCTGGTACGCCACCCGGGCCACCGGCCTGATGGCCCTCGTGCTGTCGACGGCGACCATGGTCCTGGGCCTCACCACGACCACCCGGGCCCGGGCCCGCAACTGGCCCGGCTTCGCCCAGCAGGAGATGCACCGCCGCATCTCCATCCTCGCCGTGGTGTTCCTGGCCCTCCACGTCCTGACCAGCGTCCTCGACACCTACGTGCACATCGGGTGGGCGGCCATCGTCATCCCGTTCACCTCCGAGTACAGCCGATTCTGGGTGGGCGTCGGCGCC
>DATNLP010000505.1:0-5808 GCA_035602795.1 Acidimicrobiales bacterium
CGGCCCGGGTTGGACGCGCTGGTCGGGATCCTGGCCGCCGTGGAGGTGCTCGCGTTCTTGCGCGGGCCACTGCGCTACGGGGAGCGACTGGTGGGCCACGACGCCGCGCTGCGCGCGCTGACGCGGTGGCGCGTGTGGCTCTACGACCGCCTCGCCCCGCGCGTGCCGGCCGCCCTGGCCGGCTGGCGCAGCGGCGACCTGCTGGCCCGCGCCATCGACGACGTCGACGCACTCCAGGACCTCTACCTGCGCACCCTGCTGCCGGTGGCGATCGCGGTGGGCGCCGGCGTCGTCGGCACGGTGGCCGTCGGGCTGATCCTGCCCTGGGCCGCGCTGGGGCTGGGTGCACCGTTGGCCGTGGCCCTCAGCGTGCCGGCACTGCTCACCTGGCGGCGCAGCGGCGACGACGAGGTCGCCGCGCTGTCGGGGGAGCTCCAGGCCCGGGTGGTCGACGCCCTGCGGGGCGCTCCCGAACTGGTGGCGTTCGGAGCCGACCACGCCATGCTGCGGTCGGTCCAAGAGTTGGGCGAGCGGGCGGACGCGCTCGAGCACCACCACGCCCGTCTGGCCCGCCGCAGCGCCGCCCTCGTCCAGCTGTGCGTCGCCGTCGCCGTCGTCGCCGTGCTGGCGCTCGGAGTGGCAGCCGTCCATGCCCACCACCTCGAGCAGGTCATGGTGGCCGTGCTCCCGCTGGCGGCGCTGGCCACGTTCGAGACCGTACCGACCGTGCCGATGGCGGTGGGCCACGCGCTCGCCGTGCGCGCCTCGGCCGACCGGCTCTTCGCGCTCGAGGACGTACCGGTCCCCGTGCGTGATCCCGACGAGCCCGAGGCGATGGCCGACGCCGTTCCCGAGGTCGTGTTCGAGGGGGCGGCGCTGCGCTACGCGCCGGGGCTCCCGAGAGCGCTCGACGGGGTCAGCCTGCGCCTGCCCGCCGCGGGCCGGATGGCGGTCACCGGGTCGAGCGGCGCCGGCAAGTCGAGCCTGGTCAACGCGCTCCTGCGCTACTGGCCCCTCGAGGAGGGCAGCCTGTCGCTCGGAGGCGTCGATGTCGAGCGGCTGTCACAGGCCGCGGCCCGGGCCGCGTGCGCGCTGGCCGACCAGCGGGCCCAGATGTTCGCCGGCACCGTGCGGTCCAACTTGACCCTGGGCCGACCCGATGCCACCGGGGAGGAGATCGCCGCCGCCTTGCGCGCCGCGCAACTCGACGCCTGGGTGGCCACACTGCCGGCCGGCCTCGACACGCCGGTCGGCGAGGACGGCGTGGCCCTCTCGGGTGGAGAGCGGCGCCGACTGGCCGTGGCTCGCGCCCTGCTGGCTCCGGGGCGGCTCCTCGTGCTCGACGAGCCCACCAGCGGGCTCGATCCCGAACTGGCGGACCGGCTCGTGGGCGCCGTGCTGGCGGCGGCCGGCCAGGACCGCAGCGTGCTCGTCATCACACATCGGGAGGCCGAGGCGGTGCGGTGCGACACTGTGGTGGCACTCGAGGCGGGGCACGTGGCCTCCGTGCAGCGATGAGCCGGACGACTCAGCGCCGCCCGCGGAGGTAGGCCGTCGCCACGGCCGCGGTGCCGGGCGACGGCTCGGGGCTGCATGGCGAGGGCGCGCCCGCCTTGGTGCCATCGACGACGTTGTCGAGATCCGCAGTACGTCCAGTGTGGCCGTGGAAAGGTGCCGGCCAAGAACACGGTAGGTCCGCTCGAAGCAGACGAACACGACGCGGCGCCGTCGCGGCGAGCGCCAATGCTCCGAACGCCGCCACCACTCGAGTCATGCTCTTGTGCCGCGCCACGCGCCCTCCCGTGACCTTCGGACCCCGCGCCGTGACGTTCGGCTCCCCCTAAAGAAGTGGTCTTAAGGCGCAAGGCGACGCCCTTTACCAAGGTTGTCAAGGTGTTGACACAACAACTTGAAAAATGGGCGTTTTAGCCCATTTCAGAGCGTACATTCACGAGGAATCCGTGCATATTGGCGACCGCACGCAAGACGGCGGCGTGCACGTGATTTCCGCCTTAGACAGGAAAGGTGTTTTTCAGTGACTCCTAGCTCCACGGCAGCGGCCGGCGGAGCGGGCGAAGGGGGCGTCCGGCTCGATCTTCCACAGGCCGATCTCGCACAACAGGGCCTTGCGCTGCCCGACCTCGAGGCGGTGTTCGCGCTCACCGACGAAACGGCCGCCGACGGCCGCGTCGCCCGGGGCCAACGCACGCGTCGCAGCGTCGCCGACGCGCTCATCGCGCTTCTCCGCGAAGGGGACAACGAACCTACCGCTCGCGCGGTGGCGGAGCGCGCCGGCGTCTCGCTCCGGCTCGTGTTCCACCATTTCTCCGACATTGACGATCTGTACCACTACGTCGCCGCGCTGCAACTCCGCAGCCAATGGTCCGGCATGCCGCACCTGAGCCCCAGGCTGACACTGGACAAGCGCCTGGAGCGGACCGTGTCCCACCGTGCCTCGCTCTTCGAGGAGGTCTCTCCGGTGCGCCGGGCCATGGTGCCCCGCCTGTCCACGTCGCCCGGGGTGAGCGACGTCGTCTACCTGGCCGACGCCCTTCTCCTCGAGAACGTCAAGTCCACCTTCGCGCCCGAACTGAGCCCGTTGCCGGACGGTGTCCGCAACGAGTACCTCGATGCGATGGACACCGCCACCTCGTGGGAGGCGTGGGATCGCATGCGGCGCACGTCGGGACTGCAGGTGCGGGCGGCCAGACGCGTCATGGCGCGCCTGCTGGCCGCCACGTGCAACGAAGCGCTCTCGTCTCCCGGGCGTGCCTCGGCACCGATCGGCGTCCTCTTCTGAGAGGCCAGCTTCCCGGACGGTGAGGCCGGGTCCCGGTGTGGCGGCTGGACGGACATTCGTCATGCCCGCCCGGGGAGGACGTGGGACCGCGCCGACGTTCAAAGCCCCACGTCTTCGGCATAGGGCACCGGATCGTCGAACCCGAGCTCGACCATGCGCTCGTTGAGCGAATGCGCGATGAAGTCGTACTCCCGGGCGCTCGGGCTCCGAGTCCCATTGAGGATTGCCTCGAGCTCGTCGATTGAGGCGTTTGCGCCCAGCGCGACACATTCGGTCCACAACTCCTCCACCGAGAGTCCCGTCCGGACCCGTGCCGACTCGAGAAGCTGGTGGACGGCGGGTTGGTCGGGACCGCAGGTCACGCCCACGACCCGTCGTCGTCGCCGGGCGCACGACTCGCACGGAAGTCGTCGGTTCCGCTCACCTCACTGACCGATACCCCGACCCCTACGGAGTATTCCGAGGCCTCCGCCGCAGGCAACGGTAGCTGCATACCTCGTCGGCATTTCGGGTAGAAATTCGGCGGGTTCATCGGTCCGGGAGGGCAAGGTGTCATCAGATACGCCTGAGGTCGAGAGGGAGCTGGACGACTCCATACCGACCGCGGTCTCACAATCCTTGGAGTCGACACTCGAGAAGGTGGTCGACTCGGCGTTGCAGCAGATCGTCCAGCTGGCCTGCGCGGCGATCGAGAATTGCTCCATGGCCGGCGTGACCCTGCTCGACCAGGCCGGTCCCCACACCGTGGCCGCCACCTGCGATATGGCCCAGCGCATCGACACCTACCAGTACGAGGCTGAAGGTGGGCCCTGCCTTCATTCATACCGGAACCAGGTCGTCAACAGGGTGGACTCCACCGAGACCGACCAGCGCTGGCCCGAGTTCATGCGCATGGCCAGATCGGAGGGAATTCACTCAATTCTCTCGTATCCGCTCGTCGTCCATCACGACGGCTTGGGGGCGCTCAACCTCTACTCCGAGCAGGAAGCCGCGTTCGACGAGACGGACGAGCGGGTGGGGCAGGCGTTCGCGACCCACGCCGCCATCACGTTGACCCACGCCCAGGGGCATTGGCGCAAGGAGGAGGCGCGGCGCAATCTCGAGATCGCACTCACGACCCGCGGCATGATCGACCAGGCCAAGGGTGTGCTCATGGAACGTACCGGCGCGACAGCCGACGAGGCGTTCGATTCGCTGCGACGCGCGTCACAGCGATCCAACCGCAAGGTCTTCGAGCTGGCTCAGGAGATCGTCCAATCCACGCGCCGGAGCGAGGAGTAGACGTCGCGCACTCCCGCGCCCACGTGTTCAGCGGGGGCGGCTCTTCGGCAGCACGTCGAGGAGCTCCATGAGGCCGGTCATTTCGAAGAGCTTCCGAACGGGCTCTTGGGGCGAGTAGATGATCAACTCCCCCCCCAGCGAGGTGGTGCGTTTGTGCTCGGCGATGATCACCGACAGTCCGGTCGAGTCCATGAACGAAAGGCCTTCCAGGTCGAGGGCAACGTGCATGGCACCCTCTCTCGTCAAGGCGGCGAACTGCTCGTAGAGCAACCCGGCCGTGGAAGCGTCGAGGTCTCCGACCAGGGTGACCAAGGCATGATCGGCCACGCTGCGGATCTCAGGGGTGAGCCGTGCATGTCGTCGTACGACGAGGGTCATCGAATGACCTCCCAGACAATTCGGTATCCGTCCGGGCAGACGCTGCCTGTGTCGACAGCCTCCGAGGCACCTCTTTGACCCGCCCAATTTGAGTGTATTGACCGGAGCCTGTGGCATCAACAGCAACGCCGATATTCTGCCGCTCCTCGAGGTCCCGGGCGGTCAGCCGACCTCGCCGGCCTCCGTCGTGTGGCGGCGGATCTCCTCGGCCGAGGGCGCCGGATATCCCCCGAACAAGCCCGGCCGCCAACCGAGGGCGATCTTCTGCGGGCCCGGGCCGTCCTCGGTCCATATGTGGCACGTGTTGGCCAGGAAGCCGGAGCCGCCCTCACGCATGGGGTGCTCCCCATTCCCCTTCTCGACCTCCCAGGCGCCAGACGACGTCACGCCCTGCACCACGACCGGTCCGATGGCCCGGGCCAGGAACTCGACATGGCTGCACCCGCGCTGGCGCCCGAAGCGCTCCTGCACGGCGCCCGTGTAGCCGCGGGCCACGGACAGCCCGACGAGATCGTGGAAGCTGGCTTCGATGTCGGTGCACTCGGCGTGCGGGTACGTCTGCATGTCGGCCGCCGCGTCGACGATCATCAGGTCGGTGCGGCGGACCACGACGCCCAGTTCCATGAAGTGGAGGTCGCGCGGCCCCAGCGCACCGCCCGCCCAGGGGCGTTGGTCGTGCAACGTCCCGATGACGGCGAAGTAGTCGCCGCGCCGAAACACGTCGACTGAGATGACGCGGCGGTGGACCGGGTCCTCGCCGGATCCGGGCGGCGGGCGGAGCGCAGCGAGGGTGGGGACGTCGTCGGGCACCGGCTGATTGTGGCGCCCGCTCAGCGCGGGGCGCCAACCACCACCTCGTTGAACCCGTGGAGGATGGGAGCGTCGCGGTTCCAACCGATGCGGGTGACCGAGGCCGTGCGCAGATGGAGCCGCCAGTACAGGTCGGCCGTCCCGAGTGCCCAGGCCACGGCCGCCTTGATCGGCGTCACGTGGCTCACCACCACCACGTCGCCGTCGGGGCGCCGTGCCCCGGCGCCGTCCCGGGCGAACAGCTCCCGGCAGGCGGCGGTGATGCGCTCGTCCACCTCGGCCAGCGACTCGCCGCCCTCGGGCCGAAAATCGGGGTTGGTGCGCCACTGCTGCCAGACCGACGCCGGGATCCCTCCCAGCGGCTGGCACTCGAACTCGCCGTAGTCGACCTCTATCCAACGGTCGTCGACGGTGATGGGTGCGCCGACGCCGAGCAGATCGGCCGTGTCGCGTGCCCGCGCCAGGGGGCTCGTCCGCACCTCGGCCACCGGGTCGCTCAGCAGCGTCCTCACCGAGGACGCCTGCACGCGACCCTTCTC
>DATNLP010000516.1:0-11635 GCA_035602795.1 Acidimicrobiales bacterium
AGTCGAGGGCCGCGCTGAACCAACTGGCACTACATCCAACGAGTTCCGTGCCGCCCTGCGTGATGTCGCCATTCTTGGAGTTGACGCTCACCGTCACCTGGGTGGCACTGTCGATGCCGGCACCGCCGGGGCCGTTGTTCGTCGCGGTGAACGTGACAACGGACGTACCAGAGCCAGGCACCACCGAGCCAACAGCCGATCCGGACTGGGCCACAGCCCATGAGCCGTTGCTGCCGACTGACGCCTGACCGGTGCCGTTGCCGCTTGCCGTGAAGTACGCGGTCGCGGCTCCGGCGATGCCGAGCACGAGCCCGGCGGCGAGGCCGATGGCCGCCACCTTCTTGTTCATGAATCGCTTCATGCGTTGCTGCTCCTTTTCTTTGAAGTGTGGGTTGCTTGCTTGTTTCTTTGCGCCTGAACCGCCTGATCGCCAGATATGCCAGGCGCAAGGTGGGCTGGCTGCGACTTGCAGACAGGCCGAAGCAAGGAACCCACTGGGGTCCCCGCTTTCTGTTGCCAGAAGCTCCCTCCGTTTGGAGCCTCCGAGTGTGCGGTCCGTGAGGGGGAGGGGGTCCCCGTCACGGAGCCGCAACCTTGGGACGAGCACTGGTGGAGCTCGAAGCTCCATTCGCACTCAGTCGAACAAAGCGAGCTACTGCTCGCTGGATAGAACGTGACATTGCGCCAAGCGGGGAGTGGAGGTGGCATAACGGTTGGCCGTTCTGCCACACCTGAGGTGCTTCGCTCCGCTCCGAAATCGCTGGGAACATTTCTCCGCCGTAATGAACTCACCGCCGCCCCACTCCTGCAGCCGCCAATAACTGCTTGCGGCGAGTGTGCAACTACGACGAACGTTTGCAATAGAGACAAAAGTCACATGGCCCTTTGATGTTGAACTGAATTGTTGTTGTCTTGCGAAGAGGGCCAGGAGCGACTCACGTTTTCTCGCTTCAAGCCGCGTGCAAGCGCGCCGTTGCGCTCGTTCGCGCGAAAGAGGAGCGACCCCACCCGTACGGTTCCGGCGGATTGGGGTGGTCGGCTGACCCAGTAAAGAAGTCACGCGGCGAGCGACAACAGGCGCCCAAATTCGAGCGGGATCCGGGTCGCTGACCTCGCCAATTAGGACGGGGCGATCCCGCGCCATAGCATCCCGTTCCTATGGCAGATCTGATCAGCATGGGAGACGACGGAACCCTGGTCGTCCCCGACGAACCCATCATCCCCTTCATCGAGGGCGACGGCACCGGGGTCGACATTTGGCCCGCCGCCAAGCTGGTCCTCGATGCCGCCGCCGCCAAGCACGGACACACCGTGTCGTGGAAGGAGGTCCTGGCCGGCCAGAAGGCGTTCGACGAGACGGGCAACTGGCTGCCCGACGAGACGGTCGAGACGTTCCGGTCGCATCTGATCGGCATCAAGGGGCCGCTCACGACCCCCGTCGGTGGGGGCATCCGATCGCTCAACGTGGCCCTGCGCCAGATCCTCGACCTCTATGTCTGCTTGAGGCCCGTGCGCTGGTTCGCCGGCGTGCCGTCTCCCGTACTGCACCCCGAGCTGGTCGACATGGTCATCTTCCGCGAGAACACCGAGGACGTCTACGCCGGCTACGAGGTGAAGGAGGGCACGCCCGAAGCCGACAAGTTGACGGCGTACTTGCGGGAAGAGATGGGATGGCCCATCCGTGACGGATCCGGTATCGGTATCAAGCCGATCTCGGAGATGGGGTCCAAACGGTTGATCCGGGCGGCCCTCAATTACGCGCTTGAGCGCAAGCGCCGCTCCGTCACCTTGGTGCACAAGGGCAACATCCAGAAGTTCACCGAGGGCGCGTTCCGGGAGTGGGGCTACGAGCTCGTGCGTGAAGAGTTTGCCGATGTCGCCGTCGGGTGGGACGACTGCAATGGTGAGCCGGGGGAGCGGTTGTTGGTCAAGGACACCATTGCCGACATCACGCTGCAGCAGGTGTTGACCAGGCCGTCGGACTTCGACGTGATCGCGACGACGAACCTGAACGGTGACTACTTGTCGGATGCGCTGGCCGCACAGGTCGGGGGTATCGGGATCGCGCCGGGGGCCAACATCAACTTCGTCACCGGGCACGGTGTCTTCGAGGCCACGCACGGGACGGCACCGAAGTATGCCGGGCAGGACAAAGTGAACCCCGGTTCTCTTCTGTTGTCCGGGGTGTTGATGTTCGAGCACCTCGGCTGGAACGAGGCGGCGGCTGACATCGTCCGCGCCCTGGAGGCGACCATCGCGGCGAAGATCGTGACCTATGACTTCGCCCGTTTGATGGAAGGCGCGACGGAGGTCAAGTGTTCGGAGTTCGCCTCGGCGATCGTGGACCGGTTGTAGGACGTCGGCCGAACGGCGGACGGGACAGTAGGAGCACGTAGTCACAGGACAGGGCCCTGAGGGGCCTGACGCAACGAGAACAAGACGTAAGAGAAAGAGGGAGAGGACAGATCCCCCATGGCAGCCAAGCCCCCCGTCCACGTCACCGTCACCGGCGCCGGTGGCCAAATCGGCTATTCAATCCTGTTCCGCATCGCCTCGGGCCAGCTACTCGGTGAGGACCAGCCCATCGTGCTGCGGCTGCTCGAGATCGAGCCCGCGATGAAGGTGCTCGAGGGGGTCGTGATGGAGATCGACGACGGCGCCTTCCCCCTGGTGCACGACATCGTGGCCACCTCTGATCTGAAGGCCGCCTTCGACGGCACCTCGTGGGCCCTGTTGGTCGGGTCCATTCCCCGCAAGGCCGGCATGGAGCGTGGGGATCTCTTGAGCGTCAACGGCGGGATCTTCAAGCCCCAGGGCCGGGCCATTGCCGAGAACGCCTCCTCTGACGTACGGGTGCTGGTGGTCGGCAATCCCTGCAACACCAACTGCCTGATCGCCCGTTCGAACGCCCCCGAGGTGCCCGCCGACCGCTGGTTCGCCATGACCCGCCTGGACGAGAACCGGGCCAAGGCCCAGCTCGCCCGCAAGGCCGGCGTCCTTGTGGGGGACGTGACCAATGTCGCCATCTGGGGCAACCACTCGGCCACGCAGTTCCCGGACTACGCCAACGCTCTGATCGGGGGGAAGCCGGCTTCGTCGGTGATCGGCGACGAGGCCTGGCTGCAGGGCGACTTCATCACCACGGTGCAGAAGCGGGGGGCGGCCATCATCGAGGCCCGGGGATCTTCATCGGCGGCCTCGGCGGCCGCCGCGGCCATCGACACCGTGGTCTCGCTACGCGCGGCGACGCCGCCCGGGGACTGCTTCTCGGTGGCGGTGTGCTCGGAGGGCCAGTACGGGGCGCCCGAGGGGCTGCAGTTCGGCTTCCCGGTTTCGTCGGACGGCCAGGGCGGGTGGTCCGTGGTTGAGGGCTTCGCCCGGGATGCATTCGCGAGCGAGCGGATCGGGATCACAACAGATGAGCTCCTGGCCGAGCGCGACGACGTGAAGGATCTCGGGCTGATTGGTTAGGACGGGCTCGGTGGGCCGGTGGGCCGGTGGGCCGGTGGGCCAGTAGGTCGGCCCGGTTTGTCTTTGTTGCCGTGAAGGTCGCTGTGAGCCTGCCGGTGGTTGTTTCAAGAACGCTTCACGGGCTGGTTTAGCGCGACCCTCCGTTTATGGGCGTATCGCCACGCCGCTCACGTGGGCCGAGCAGCCCAGCATGGAGGGCTCTGACTCGCAGAGTGCGAGGGCACGGAGCAGCGCCTCGGGGTTCTGCAGGTACCGCCCCAGGTCGCCCAGCAGCCAGGCGAACCCCTCGACGGCGACCAACGTGGTCACGCTGAATCCAGCGTCCTCGAGCTCGGCACGGAGTTCGTCGATGCGGTGGAAGTATCCCCAGAAGGCGCCCTCGCCCACCTGTTCGTCGAACTGGCTCATCCCGGTCTCGATGTTGTGGGCGAAGACCTCGAAGATCCCCGGCTCGCCCAGGAGATCCTTCAGGGTGGCATCGAGCACCCAGGCGTGGCGGCAGATGACCTCGGCCAGGAGCACGCCGCCGGGGCGCAGCACCCGCTGCGTTTCTTCCAGGGCCAGCCGGCGATCTTGGGCGAGGGCGAGGTGGTACAGCGGCCCCATCAGCAAGGCTGCGTCACAGCTGGCATCGGGTAAGGGGAGCTCTCGGGCGTCACCCAGCTGGACCTCGAATGGCCGCCCTGTCTCGGCACGATGGCGCGCCGCCTCGACGTGACGGTCAATTGGGTCGACCAGCACGACGTCGTAGCCCGCCTCGGCCAGGTGGGCGGCGTGGGCCCCGGGGCCACCTCCCACGTCGACGATGCGCCCGGAGGCAGGCAAGAACCGATCAAAGATGTCCCAGGTCCGGAGCCGAGTGAGCGTGCCCCGTGCACTTTCCCAGAGCCGGGTTCCCTCGTCCCTGATCTCGTAGTGTCGGCGCACCCGATCATCGATCTCCACGCTCGTGAGTCTTGCCGATGGTTTAACGGGCCCGTTTAGGGTAAATGCTTCGGTTTATGAATTAGTGCCTGCGCGGGCAGCGTCACGGGCTTTTCGCTGCTGCGAAATGACGGCGTAACACGAGGATGGCAGCCTGAAACCCGTGGGAGACCTGTTCGAGCGCTACGGCGAGGGAACCCGTGGCCTCACCAGTAAGGCGTTCGACGAAATGGTCGACCGGTCCGGTGGCGCCCGCGACCCCTACGTCGGGGTCGCCTCGTCGCTCTCCCAGATGGGGCCCGAGGACGTCTCGGCCCGGGCCTCCCGCCTGGCCCGGGCCTTCATGGACCAGGGGGTGACGTTCGACCTCGACGGGGAGGAACGACCGTTCCCCCTCGACGTGGTGCCCCGCATCTTCACCGCCGACGAGTGGGCCACCGTGTCGGCCGGTGTGGCCCAACGGGTGCGGGCGCTCGAGATGTTCCTGGCCGACGTGTACGGCGCCGCCCGCATCGTGAGCGACGGCCTCGTCCCCCACGAGGTGGTCATCAGCTCACCGGGCTTCGTCCGGGCGGCCTTCGGGCTGTCGCCTCCCAACGGTGTGCGCATCCACGTGGCCGGCATCGACGTCATTCGCGACGAGGACGGCGAGTTCCGGGTCCTGGAGGACAACCTGCGCAGCCCCTCTGGGGTCAGTTACGTGCTGGCCAACCGGGCCGCCATGGCCCGCGTGCTGCCGGAGCTGTTCTGGGGCCAGCCGATCCAGATGGTCACGGACTACCCGGCCCGTCTGATCAACGCGCTGCGCCGCGCCGCCCCGACCTCGGTGCAGGACCCCACGGTGGTCGTGCTGACGCCGGGCGTGCACAACTCGGCCTTCTACGAGCACGCCCTGTTGGCTCGCCTCATGGGCGTGCACCTGGTGGAGGGGCGTGACCTGATCTGCCACGGCACCGACATCTTCCTGCGCACCACCGACGGCGAGGTGCCGGTGCACGTCATATACCGGCGCATCGACGACGACTACCTCGATCCCCTGCAGTTCCGGCCCGAGTCGCTGGTCGGCTGCCCCGGCCTGGTCAACGCCGCCCGGGCGGGCCGGGTCACCATCGCCAACGGCGTGGGCAACGGCGTGGCCGACGACAAGCTCGTCTACACCTACGTGCCGGCCATGATCCGCTACTACCTCGGCGAGGATCCTGTGCTGCACAACGTCGAGACCATGCACCTGGTCGATGCGGGTGTGCGCAAAGAGGCGTTGGCCCGACGGGACGAGCTGGTGTTCAAGCGGGTGGACGGATCGGGCGGCAAGGGGCTCGTCATCGGTCCGGCCGCCGCGGGGGCCGAGCTCGACGAGCTGGCGGCCGACGTGGAGGCGGACCCGCGGGCATGGATCGCGCAGCGGGTGGTTGCGTTGTCGACGTCGCCGACCTGGGTGGACCACGGCATGGTGCGCCGACACGTCGACCTCCGACCCTTCGTGGTGAACGACGGTGAGGACATCTGGGTGCTGCCGGGCGGCCTGACCAGGGTGGCGCTGCAGGAGGGCGGTCTTGTCGTCAACTCATCACAGGGAGGCGGTTCCAAGGACACCTGGGTGGTGGGCGGCGGCATGTCCATGCCGGTGCTCCCGCCACGCCAGGCCATGCCGCTCATGGCCGGACCGCCCATGGACGCCGGGCCGCTGGCCGACCCCGAGCAGGGCGTGCAGCAGCAACAGCAGCAGCAGGCCGGACCGGCGAGGTTCCCATCGTGACGACACGGGCCCTGCTGAGCCGGGTGGCCGAGTCGATCTTCTGGGTGGGCCGCTATGTGGAGCGCGCCGAGGGCACGGCGCGCATCTTGGACGTCTCGGTGTATCAGGCCCTGGAGCAGAGCGACATCGAGGGGTCCATCGCCGCCCGCCGCCTGCTCGCCGTCATGGGTCTGCCCGACAGCGGCACCGAGACCCTGTGGCAAGCCACGGAGCGCTTGGCGACCGATCCCGTCCACCGGTCGTCCATCGCCGGCGCCCTGGCGGCGGCGCGCGAGAACACGCGGGCGGTGCGTCACGTCGTGCCGGTGGAGTTCTGGGAGCACATCAACGCCACGTGGGCTCAGTTGCCCTTGCAGTGGGAGGCCAGCCGGTTCGCCGGGCCTGCCATCTACCTCTCGTTCGTCAAGACCCAGTGCGCCGGCATGATGGGCCTGGCCGACACCATGATGAGCCGGGACCAGACATGGTTGTTCTTCACGCTCGGCCGTTGCCTGGAGCGCACCGACGTGGTGGCGCGGCAGCTGGCCACGGTGGCCTTCGATGAGGTGCACGACAGCGGGCTCGTCATGCTGCTGCGCTCGTGCGGGGGCTACGAGCCCTACCTGCGCCTGTCCCAGGGGGTGGTGGAACCGGGCCGGGTGCTCGACTTCCTCCTGCGTGACCGGCTCTTCCCGCGCTCGGCCTTCGCCTCGCTGACCCTGGCCGAAGAGTGCCTGGACCAGATCAACGCCGGGCGCGACGGGACCTGGGAGGACGCCCGGGGCCTGGTCGGCCTGGCCCGAGCCGAGCTGGAGTATTCAGCGCCGGCCACACTGGCCCGCGGACTCGAGACGCGGCTCGAGCGCCTGCAGTCCTCCATTTCCGCCGTGAGCGACGCCGTGACGGCGCGCTACTTCGCCCAGGACCTGCCGACCCAGTGGCGGCGCGGGGGTGGGGGCGGGTGATCCGCGGCGGCGGCTGGCGCCTACGGGTGTCCCACGAGACGCGCTTCGACTACGACGCACCGGCGCGCGCCTCGTACAACGAGGTCCGTCTCACGCCCCGCACCGAGCTTCGCCAGACCGCGCTCGAGACGAGGATCGTGACGCTCCCCAGCGCCCAGCAGTACGCCTACGTCGACTACTGGGGCAGCCACGTCGTGGCCTTCAACGTGGACCGCGGCCACGAGGTGCTCTCCGTCACCGGCAACTCGCTGGTCGACACGCACAGCGCGGAGGAACCCGACGACTGCGAATGGTCGGAGGTCGGCGACGCGTCGTTGACCATGGCCGACTATGTATCGCACAGGCTCTACACGGCCCCCGGCCCCGAACTGGTGGAGGTGGCGGCCGGGTTGGGCGGTGGCCGCCCGCTCGAGACGGCCCGGCGCATCTTCGCCTGGACCCACGACGCATTGCAGTACCAGCGCGGCGTGACCAGCGTGCACACGTCGGCCAACGAGGCCTTCGCCGACTGCGCCGGGGTGTGCCAGGACTTCGCACACCTGTCGTTGGCCCTCACCCGTACGGCTGGCATTCCGAGCCGGTACGTGTCGGGCTATTTCCACCCCGAGCCCGACGCCAGCATCGGCGAAGAGATAACCGGCGAGAGCCACGCCTGGGTCGAGGTCTGGACAGGCATGTGGTGGGGCTACGACCCGACCAACGACCTCGAGGTGGGCGAGCGCCACGTGGCCGTCGGCCGCGGGCGCGACTACTCAGACGTCCCGCCGGTGAAGGGTATCTACGCCGGCAACGCCGAGAACACCATGCGGGTGGCGGTCCGCATGACGAGGACCACCTGAGCGGTGCTGGCCCGGCTGCGGATTTGGCTACCCGACGCGCCGGGCGTGTTGGGTGCGGTGGCGGCTGAGATCGGTGCCGTGCACGGCAACGTGGTCGGGCTCGAGGTGCTCGAGCGCGAGGCCGGGGTGGCCATCGACGAACTGGTGGTCGAGCTGCCCGACGACGCCGGCGCCGTGGACGCCCTGGTGCGGGGCGTGCGGAACGTGCCCGGGGCGGGCGTGGAGGAGGTCACGTCGGTCGCGGGCGAGTCGCCCGACCGCGAGGACACCGTGCTCGACGCCGCCACGACGATTTTGCAGACGGCCGCGCCGGAAGCGGCCATGTCGGCACTGACCGGGCGCCTCATGGAGCTGTTCGCCCTGTCCTGGTTGGCGCTGGCCGACGACGGGTTCACCCGATTCGTGGAAGTCCACGGCGAAGTGCCCACGGTGCAATGGGTGGCCGCCTTCGCCGAGGGCGCACGGAGCGGGGCCGACCCGGCCCACGCCACCACGGGCTCGGGGGTGTTCGTGGAGGTGGTGCCGGGAACGGGGCTGACCGTGTGCGGCGGGCGCGAGGCGGCCATTCGGCGCCGGGAGCGCCACGAGATCGCCATGCTGGTCTTGGTGGCGTCGCGCTTCGTGGCGGCGCTAGGCGGGGACGGGTAGCCCGAACACCTTCCGGGCATGATGACGGACATGCCCATGCACACACGCCCGGTCAATGGCGAGGCAGACGGCCTCTTGGCCTTCCTCGCCCATCAGCGTGAGGCGGTAAGGATCGCCTGCTTCGGGTTGACGGACGAGCAGGCGCGCCTCACCCCGATCCCGAGCGCGTTGAGCGCGGGTGGCCTGGTGAAGCACCTGGCCTCCGCTGAACGGGGCTGGGCGGGACGCCTGGAGGAAGGGACACCGGAAGACGACACCGACCAGGAGACGGCCATGACCGAGTACTTCGGGAGCTTCCGGCTCGAGGACGACGAGAGCCTCTCCGACACGCTGGCCGACTACGCCGCGGCAGCAGTCGAGACAGACCGCATCGCCGGGTCGATCGCGGACCTGGGCCGGCCCGTCCCTCTCCCGGCCGCTCCGTGGTTTCCGGCCGAAGGGTGCACCGTGCGCTGGGTCCTGCTGCATCTGATCGAGGAAACGGCACGGCATGCCGGGCATGTCGACCTCATCAGGGAGGCGGTCGACGGCGCACAGAGCGGGCCCCTCATGGCCGCGGTGGAAGGCTGGCCCGAGGACGGCTGGGTGACGCCCTGGAGCAGGTCGGGCTGAGCACACGGTCGGGCGCGGACGCCCGTGGTCACTAGTGTCCCCGGGCGTGTTGCGCATCGGCTTCGTCGGGTCCGGCCTCATCGCCTGGTGCCACGGGCTGGGCCTGAAGGCGATGATCGATGCCGGCGTGGCCGACGCCGCCGTCGTGGCCGTGCATGACGCCGACGAGCGGCGGGCGCGGGGGTTTGCCGAGGCGGTAGGCGGGGCCGTGGTGGCCGACGCTGCCGAAGTGGCAGCGCGCGCCGACGTGGTCTGGGTGTGCACGCCGACGTCCGCCCACCGGGCGGCGGTCGATGCGGCGGTCGTGGCGGGCCGGCCGGTCTTCTGTGAGAAGCCGCTGGCCACCGACCTGGCCGGGGCCCTGGCGCTGGCTGGGACGGCGGAGGCGGCGGGCGTGCCCAGCCAGTGCGGGCTGGTGCTGCGCAGCGCCCCGGTCTTCCGGGCCTTGCGCGACCTCGTGCAGGGCGGAACTCTGGGCGAGCCCATGACGGCCATCTTCCGCGACGACCAGTTCTTCCCCATACGAGGCCACTACGCGTCGCAGTGGCGGGCCGACGTGGCGCAAGCGGGTGGGGGTTGCCTGATCGAGCATTCCATTCACGACGTCGACATCCTGCGCTTCTGCTTCGGCGAGGTGACCCAGGTGTCGGCGCGCACGGCCAACTTCGCCGGGCATGCCGGGGTAGAGGACCTGGCCTCGGTGATGCTCTCGTTCGCGTCGGGTTTCGAGGCACAGCTGACCAGTGTGTGGCACGACATCCTGAGCCGCGGCTCGACCCGGCGCATCGAGGTGTTCTGCCGCGAGGGCATGGTGCGGCTGAGCAACGAGTTCCGCGGCCCCCTGCATATCCAGACGTCGGGGGCCAAGGAGGTGCGCGACTGCGCGTCGCCAGAGTGGGTCGACGCGCTCCCGCTGGCCGACGACGAGACCGGGCTGGCGCTGCGGGCCTACGTGGAGGCGGACCGGGACTTCCTTGACGCCGTGGTGGCGGGGCGGGCGCCCGAGCCGAGCCTGGCCGAGGCCGTACAGGCGCACCGCCTCGTCGACGCCGCCTACCGCTCTGCGGCGCAAGGGGGGCTGCCGGTGGCGCCGGGCTGAGGCCGGCATACCGGGTATAGTCTCACCTGATTTCGACCGGGCCCGGCGCCCGCCTGGTCCGGTCGTCCCACCACGCTTCCGCCCCGAGGTCCCCCACCGTGCGCTCCCTGCTCCGTGTGTTCACCCAGCAACCCGTGGCCGCCAAGGTGCCCGAGGTCACCGCGCTGTTCTGGGTCATAAAGATCGCCACGACGGCGGCCGGCGAGGCCATCTCGGACTGGCTCTCGACGGTCAGCCTGAGCGTCGGGTTCCTGGTGGAGGTGGCGCTCTTCTGCTCGGCGCTCTACCTCCAGTTCCGGACCCGCCGCTACCACGCCGTCCCCTACTGGTACTTGGCGCTGGCCATCGCCACCGCCGGGACGGGTGCGGCGGACATCATGCACAAGGGGTTCGGTCTGCCGTACGCGGTGACCACCACCTTCTGGGTCGTCGTGCTGGCCGTGGTCTTCTTCCTGTGGGACCACGGTGAGCACACGCTTGATATCCACAGCATCACGACGAGCAGGCGCGAGAAGTTCTACTGGGCGACCGTCTTCGCCACCTTCGCGCTGGGCACCGCGGTGGGCGACTTCACCGCCACGACGCTGGGACTCGGCTACGGCGCCTCGGCGGTGTTCTTCTGCGGCTTCATTCTGATTCCCTGGGTCGGCTGGAAGTTCCTCCGCTTCAACGCCATCTTCGCCTTCTGGTTCGCCTACGTCCTGACCCGTCCGGTGGGGGCGTCGTTCGCCGACTACTTCAGCAAGGGCCATGACACCAGCGGCCTCGGCTTCGGCAACGGGCCCACGGCGTTGGTCCTGACGCTGATCGTGGTGGTGCTGGTGGCGTACACGGCCAGGGCGCGCTACGACATCCAGAAGGGGGACGTCGAGCTGGCCGGGGGGACCTGATTCGTGCGCTCCGGTGGGCCGGCCGAGTCCATAATCTCGCGGCATGGATCTTCCCGACCTCCTGCTCGAGTTTTACGGCCGCGTCCCGCCCTTGGCCGAGGCGGCCGTGGACGGGCTCGACGCCGACCAGCTGACCTGGGCGCCGGCCCCCGGGGCCAACCCGATCGGGTGGCTGGTCTGGCACCTGACCCGGGTCCAGGACCACCACGTGGCCGAGCTCCTCGCGACCGACCAGATCTGGGTGAACGGGCCGTGGGCCAAAGCCTGCGGTCTCGAACCCGACCCGTCCAACACCGGCTACGGGCACGACGCCGACGACGTGCGCTCCGTGAGCCCGGAGAACGCCGGCGTCCTGCTCGACTACCTGGCGGCGGTCGACGCCCGGACCACCAGCATGCTCGAGGGGCTGTCCGCGACCGACCTCGACCGCGTGGTGGACACGCGTTGGGACC